>NZ_FPLG01000035.1:0-30381 GCF_900120065.1 Moritella viscosa | reverse complement strand
ATTCTTAGTGGTTCTATACAGCCAATAAAATGGATGTGGTTAAATACTTCTTGTTCCAAGACATCTAGAATTTCCTAAGGTTGCCATAAATCTTTGAGTGTCAACAATGTATCAAATACAAATAAGAATCACTATCATTCTCATTGATATTTACAATGAATTTACACGTGAAGAACACACTTATTAACATTAATGAAGATTTTTATTAAAATTAATGGTAGGCATATCTTTCGAGTATATTTCTAAACAGAATTAGTGGTTTGTATGGTTAAAACATCAGTGTTTAACTATAAATAATGAATAAATATGAGAATATGGTATATTCAGGCACTATTTTTAATTAACCTATCCATAATAGATAGCTCAACTGCAAATCTTCCCGTTCACAGGGTAAAAATTTGTTTCTGTATTTAGGTATGGCACCTAGATATTTAATAAGTATTTAACGCTCAGAGTAAACAATCCAGTCATCAATCATGAGACTGTAATATCAATGGTTAGGATTCATCCCACCACACTATTTACTCGGTATTAAATATCAACTTCAATCATAGAATCAGCGTTATGATCTGTTTACTCACATTCATTTCAGATTAAGTAAAACACATCGGACTGATAAATAACCAAGAGGTAATATGAATACTATTTATTCAATTGGTGAACTCGAATCTTTTTTAATTGCATTTTTAGTGCTATTTTTAGGGCATATCATTAATAAAAAAATCCCAGCACTGCAACGCTTTAATATCCCCGAACCGATTGTCGGTGGATTGCTCGTGGCAATAATAATTACCCTTTTACACTTTCAAAATATCACACTTGAATTTTCTCTCCCCTTACAAAGTACATTGATGCTCATGTTCTTTAGTACCGTCGGTTTAGCTGCCAGTTATACTCAGCTACTGAAAGGCGGCTCAAAAGTGTTCCTTTTCTTAGCCGTAGCATCTCTCTATATTATTATTCAAAATGGTATTGGTGTGGGCTTAGCAACGATGCTTGGCCTTGAACCCATCCTAGGTTTAATTGCGGGCTCAATCACTTTGTCAGGTGGTCATGGCACTGGAGCTGCTTGGTCTCAAACATTTTATGATTTGTACGGAATGAATACTCTTGAATTAGCGATGGCAGCCGCGACTTTTGGCTTAGTGATTGGTGGTATTATCGGTGGTCCGATTGCCCAACGACTCATTACCAAACATAATTTAGAATCCGAGTATGGTATTGGTACTAACCACCACGAACAGTTTCCTGAACTCGTCACTTACAACGAATTAGAAGAAGATCGTATTACAGGTAAAAGTATCATTGAAACACTATTTATTCTGTTAACTTGTGTTGTTGGTGCAGGCTATGTTGAACAAGCCGTGTCACTACTTAATATCTCTTGGTTGAGAATTCCTGACTTTGTTTATGCATTATTTTTAGGCGTGATCTTCACCAACACAACAGAAGTAACCAAAAGTTATAAAATAAACAGTGAAGCAATTGATATCCTTGGTACAGTTGCCTTATCACTGTTCTTAGCAATGGCATTAATGAATCTCAAATTGTGGAATATTTTTGATTTAGCATTACCACTGCTTATCATCTTAGCAGTGCAAGCGGTTGTACTGGCGATATTCTCGTATTTTGTCACCTTCAAAATAATGGGTTCAAACTACGATGCAGCGATTATTGCTGGCGGACATTGCGGCTTTGGTCTTGGTGCAACGCCCACGGCGGTAATGAACATGGGTTCACTTGTTTCACGCTACGGCCCCTCGCCACAAGCATTTATGGTCGTGCCTATTGTGGGCGCCTTCTTCATTGATATTGTTAACTTGATTATCCTGCAAGGTTACATCAGTTTTATTGGATAAAGTTCCAGTTTATCAGGTCTGTAAATATCAGACCTGATAAACATAGCAATGCTCATATACCCAACTACTATTTCAGCTTTGGCTTAACTCGATTCGCACGTCGAATACATATTACAATATAAAAAACGGCTAAAATCATCGGTACAGTCCATAAAAAAACCATTACCCCTCCCCAATTACATAAATAGATGGTTATTATTATATGTGATTAAATTAATGAATCGTTGGCTGGGTATCTGCAAGCCATTCGGGTGATATTTGTAAAGCATCAAAACAAGATTCACAGATAGGGTGACGACGACTAAAATCCAATAATGGTATCAAGGTAACTTTAACCGCTTTTGTCGCTAATGACTTGAAGGTGTCCGATACAGATTCGCCACGTAATAATGCCATCATCCACTGATGCGGCATGGTTAAATATCGTAGTGCGGTATAATGTTGGCCTTGTTCTTCATAGACTGCAGCTAAATTATGCTGAACAGAAATCCAAGCCATGAGCAGCTCTTCATTTTCAGGATCATTTTCCCACTGTTGCTTTATCTGCTCGACTGCATTTTGGTAACAAAACTCAGCATCTTCCCAAGATTTTGAATCAAAACAACTGTTTCCATTTTCCACCAACACTTTCCAAGTTTGCATAACGACGCCCTAATAATAATGATTCTCATTTATATTTGATAATCCTTATCATGTAAAGCTAAATTGATGCAAAACCGAAATATAATTTAATCATTCATCAATTTGCATTAATTGATGAGAACTGTGCCCAACTCTGACGCTTCCGATAAATCGTTGATGCACTTATATCAAGCAAGGCTGCTGCTTTTGGAACATTACCATTACAATGTGCTATCGCATTTTCAATAATCTGTTTTTCACTTTGCCACAATGGAATTATATCATCCTCCACCTCCGCTACTAGCCTTACATTCTCAGGCTTAAAGTTGTCGCTGTCATGAGAGATCAGTGTTGGTAAATGTTTGCGTGGAGGCAGTAAATTTAAATAGTCATCAAATGCTAATAAATGTGGATTTCGTTTCTGTTCATCAGCTATATTTTCTTGGAGCATTTCAATGGGTAACATTGCGCTTGTTACTATATTTGAATTATTTAAAACCACTATTTGTCTGATCACATTTTGCAACATTCGTACATTACCCGGCCACGAGTAATTCGTAATTATTTCGATTGCTTTATTATCAAAACCTTTAAATGCTTTACCCTCTTCATTACTATAGTCACTCAATAATTGCTGAGCGATTAAAAGACAGTCATTATTACGCATACGTAAAGGGGGCAACTCAATAGGAATCACATGCAAACGATAAAAAAGGTCTTCACGGAACCTGCCTGCCATTACTTCATTCCA
Organism: Moritella viscosa; assembly: GCF_900120065.1. Lineage (NCBI taxonomy): Bacteria > Pseudomonadati > Pseudomonadota > Gammaproteobacteria > Alteromonadales > Moritellaceae > Moritella > Moritella viscosa. The sequence goes on along the minus strand of NZ_FPLG01000035.1, from coordinate 27,150 downwards.
AGGTTGTCTATTCGTTGCGCTAATAAAACGCACATCAACATGTTCTTCTTGTGATCCGCCAACACGTTGAAATACCCCTGTTTGGATAAAGCGTAATAACTTACTCTGTAAATCAAGGTCCATTTCGCATATTTCATCCAGAAAAAGCGTCCCACCATGAGCGCGAGTTGCTGCGCCATCACGATTAGATGTGGCCCCTGTAAATGCACCTTTCATATGACCAAAAATTTCGCTTTCAATCAATTCTTTAGGTATTGCTGCACAATTAAGTGCAACAAAGGGCTTCGTTTTTCGTATACCACAATCATGAACAGCCTGCGCACAAACTTCTTTACCAGTCCCGCTTTCACCAACGATAAAGACTGACGCTTTACTACTCGCGACACAGTCAATCGTTTTATATACAGCCTGCATTGCGAGTGATTCTCCAATGAAACCTTGAAAGTTATTTTTAGGTAAACTATTTTCATATCTGGTAACCAGATTAATTAAATGTAGCTGCTTAATCGCATTACGCACTGTAATTGAAAGGCGCTTCGCATCAAAAGGTTTGACCAAAAAATCAAATGCACCAGCGCGCATTGCATCGACCGCAATATCAATTGAGCCGTAAGCCGTAATCATAATAATACTAATATTAGGGTGTCGCTGCTGCACTGTTGTTAAAATATCCATACCTGAAACATCTGGTAATTGAATATCTAAAATCAGTAAATCAGGTTGCCACCGAGTAAGCTCAGCAAGTGCATCTCGTCCTGATTTAACATGAGTAACCTTGGCACCTTCAGAACGCAAGTAAGTACTGTAAATAGCACCAACAGAAGCACTGTCTTCAACTAATAACGCAGTAAACTCCATATAAGGACTCCTTGTCATGCCAACCCTGTGGCACATACCTTAATATTCTAACTTTAGTCACGAATTAAAAATTAATGAGAAATATATCTTCGCCGTACCTTCAATTGTAAATTTCGCCATAAATCACGATAACAATACGCTAATAATAATGTATTTATCGCGAGGAGAATAAATTCAACAACACGATAACCATCAATTTTACTTATATGTACAAGCAATAAAATAATAAAAACCAGCCACGAAATAAATAAGTGTGATTTGCAATAAGATAAGTAAACTAATCGCTGACTAATCACGTAAAACAGCACACCGCGAACGAATACAGTTAATACCATGGTCAGCAATAAACCAGTAATTCCAAATTCACCAACAGCCCAATAACCAATAACCACCATATGTAATGCACACACGCCATCAATAATCGATGTCCATTTAGCGCTTTGCTTTAAGAAACAGCCAATATTCAACAACTCAGAATGAAAACGTAAAGCCATAATCAAACACATCCAAGGGATTAAACTAACACTATCTCGGTAACTGTCTGGAAGCATAACGTCCATTAATATGGGGGCCATAAATAGCATACTACCGGCTAACAACATGCCAATTTGTACACCTAATATCGCGTATTTCGCGCCTCGTGTTGGATCGAGATCATGAATTTTAAAACGCCGCGCATACCACCACATACGGAAGGGTTCAAACGCGACTGATATCATGAGTCCAAACTGTCCAGCGGCAAAAAATATCGCCAATTGTTGTTTACCTAGATGAATAACTACCAACCAATTCTCAGCCCCATTAAGGCCGTATACAAAAATGCCCGAGAAAACAATAAATACAATATAGCGATAATGCTGAATTGAAAAAGAAGCACGCCGGCCTTGTAAGTGACGGCGGAAATAGATTAACACCCCGATTGCAATAGACGAGCTACTAATAGCACTCGATAACATCATTCCCGTGACCCCATAACCCGATAAAAGGAACACTATCGAAAGCGTGGTTTGTAGCCCGCCTTGCGCAATGGAAAAGCACATAAAGGGTAATGCCCTATGTGTCATTCTAAAATAGCAGTACGGCACGGTAAGTAATGAAGATAAAGATAAACTAATGAGTAATAATTGCAGATCAAATAAACGTAAGCTAATGGGTAGCCACGTCATAATCAGTCCGCTTAGAGGTAAAGTAAGACCAAGAAATATGGCCGCACACAAGAGTGATAACCGGAAACATTGACGCATTACCGCTGCGTTATCTTCTTTCACCTGACTACTCGCAAAACGGAATAATACATCACCAAGCCCTAATGTCAGGAACAAGCTCATCATCGACGCAATACTAACTAAAAAATTAAGCTCACCGTATTCAACTTGCGTTAATATTCGGGTGACAATGGGCATCATAATGAAACCCAATCCTTTTAGTACAAAGATACCGAAACCATAAATAAACATCTCTCTCAGACTATTCATTTAATTCTGGTTCCTTCAATTAAATGAGATAAACGACGGGCTTGTACTTGCGCGTTAAAGCATTGTTCAACGCGCTGTCTTGCTAATACTCTCATCTGTTCCCTGACATTATTTTGGCATTGCATAAAACTTTCAATCGCGAGTTTTAGCGCAATAGTGTCCTTCGGCGCAACAATATACCCAGTATCCTTAGTCACAATTTCACTACAGCCCATTACATCACTCGTGATCACGGGCAGTCCCATCGCCATTGCTTCTTTTAAGACCATAGGTTCTGTATTGCGGTCCCCATCTTCCGAAGTGCAAAACGGTGCAACAAAGCCATCATAATTAGCGCCCTCTCGCCCTATCCAATGTGGAGAGCGATAACCAAGTAAACGTACAAATGCATTCAGCTTTAGTTTTTTGACCAAGTCATAGAGCTGTTTTTGTGACGGACCTTGACCAACAATATCTAAATGAGGACGCTGGTTTTCAGCAATTAAAGCAAGCGCCTGCAGCGCATATACAATACCTTTTTTTTCGACTAGTCGACCGACAAAAAGAAGTTCTAGTTGCTTATGGGCAGGTGCAGGATGAACAACAAATCGAGATATATCTACACCACTGTGTAACAGATGGGTATGCTTAGCCCCTAACCTCTCAAATGTATCAGCCATACTTTGGCATACTGCAATATTAAAATCACAAGCAGATAGCTTGAACTGAATATCATCATTATTCACATATACATCATGACCATGACCAACACTTGACGTTGCAATATCAAGCCAGCGGGCTGCTACTAAGGTATAGGCCAAACTGCAATGCATAAAATGGCAATGAAAATGATCACAGCAGGACTTACTGGCAAGATAAGCCAGCTTTGCGCCATATAACAATAATGACTTGGTTGGAATTGCATGCTGATTTTTAGCACACATCAATGCTTTCGCCATTGCGAATGGTCTTTTTGCTACAAACCTTGAAACGTCTCTATTTGATGCACTGTTGACATCAATAACACTAACGTTATGAGGTAGTGTTATGGCTAAGTCTCGCTTAATAAAACAAAACACCGTTACCCTGTGCCCCGCCTTTGCTAAGGCCTGTATTTCTGTAACAATAAATGTTTCTGAGGCAATAGGAAATTCTGGAACAACGATCGCGATATGTTTCATTGCGATACCTTAAGCAAAAAAGTTAACCTAAGTATAGAAATAATAATGATATTGGCATTGTGGAAGTGAATTTTAGGCTGGCCTACCGTATAATATTCTGTTTTATAGTATTAGTGAGTGTTTTTGACCATGTATATTGATCCACAATGGCGCATATTAACAGTTGGTGATGGTGACCTGTCATTCTCCAATGCTTTATTTCAACATCATGCTCCGCAACACTTAACAGCAACAATTTATGATTCTCTCAGCACCTTACAATCTAAGTACGGTGATGATTTTCATCAACAACTGTTAAAGCACGATTGCCAAGTTTTAACTGAATTCGATATTACCAATCCAGAGACTTGGTCTACAGTGACTAAACATAGCTTTGACTTGGTCATTTTCCAGTTTCCATTAGTTCCTGGTTTCACATCAAAAACAGAATTTAATGAAAAATGCACAGGTATTGGGATCAATACGCTTAATCGTCGGCTTTTACGTCAGTTTTTGATTAATGCAAGCGAACAATGGCTAGATCCCATTGGCCCACAGTTGTGTTATATCACCAGTAAAGACGTAAAACCCTATTCTGAATGGAATATTCAACACTCGCTGATACTCAATACCAATATTAATTACTTGGGTGAAATGAATTTCGACATTGTAAACTTCCCAGGATACCGGGTGCGTAATGTCGATCGTGATAAACATGTTAAAGATACCAAAGGTATTACTTACGTATGGAGTCAACGAGCAGGGAACCAGCTTACACAAGCGCTCAGTTCCCAGCTCACGCAACCGCCAATATTAGGTGACGATTGCTGTCATTACTGTCAAGCAGGTCCATTTACATCAGACCAGCACAAACAAGCCCATGAAAGCTCACGTAAGCACTTACGGATGAAGGACTTTGAACAGCAATGGCTTGCTGACTTACAAACAGCTTAGCTCTCCCGCTACATCACTGTGTAAATATTTTGATGCAGTTACTTTCGCCTGGTAGCTGCTATAAATAAACACCAAAATAAACGTAATACTCAATAGCATGATTATCGTTGGTGCAGGCGCACTGTCTAGGAAAAAGCTTAAATAAACCCCGAAGAATGACGCTAGTAACGAAATCAACAAGGCAACAAACACCATACTTTGAAATTTATTCGTCAGTAAGAATGCAATCGCTCCTGGCGCAATCAGCATCGCAATAACCAAGATCATACCTACCGCCTTTAGCGCACACACTATGGTTAATGATAATAGTGATAACAAACCATAATGTAATATCGTTGTCGATAGCCCTATCGCTTTAGCATGTTGATGATCAAATACAAAAACCAGTAAATCCTTACCTTTAATCAGCATAAACGCCACGACCAGAAAGGCGATAATACTCACCTCTAGAACGTCATGCCATGTAACCCCAAGTACATCACCAAACAAAATATGATCTAAATGTACACCCGATTCTATTTTGGTCATTAATACCAAACCCAGCCCAAACATACTCGAAAAAACAACCCCCATAACGGTATCTTCTTTCAATCGACTATTGTCTTTAATAAATCCGGTCGCTAATGCGCAAAACATTCCTGCAACAAACGCACCAATAACATAAGGAATAGCGAGCACATAAGCGATAACCACGCCAGGTAAGACCGAATGGGATATTGCATCGCCCATCAGGGACCAACCTTTTAATACCAAAAAACACGACAATAAGGCTGCTGGAATAGCAACGAGCAACACAATAACAAATGCTTGCTGCATGAAAGTGAATGAAAAAGGCTCTAATATCGTGTTTAATATTGTTTCAGATAATGTATCAAGTAATGTAACCATCATAGCGTCCTTATCGTTTGTCTGGCTTTATATCTTGCGGCTAGGTAGCCATGTTTAGGAGCAAATACAAACGCCAGAATAAATACCATCGCTTGCAAGACCACAATGATCCCCCCCGTTGCACCATCAATAAAATAGCTTAGATAAGCACCAACAAATGAACTAACGGCTCCAATTACAACACTTAATATAATCACACGTGAAAACCGGTCACTTAATAAATAAGCTGTCGCACCGGGCGTCACAACCATCGCTATTACTAAGAATGCGCCAACGGTTTGCAGTGCCGCCACAGTGCATGCACTGAGTAAGGTAAAAAATAATATTTTTAACGAATTTGGGTTTAAACCAATACTACGGGCATGGTTTTCATCAAAGAAAACCACCATTAGATCCTTCCATTTTAATATTAATACAAACAGTGAAATGCCTGCGATTAAGAGTAACTGCACTGTATCAGCAGGGGTAATAGCCAGAATATTACCCAGTACAATAGTTTGAATATTCACCGATGTCGGGGCGAGTGACACCATAAACAGACCTAATCCAAAAAATGAGGTAAAGATTAGGCCGATGATTGCGTCTTCTTTTAACTTTGTGCGTTGATTTAAAAACAGCATAGTGGTTGCCGCTAAACCACCCGAGAAAAAAGCCCCTAAGGCAAACGGTAAACCCAGCATATATGCGGCGGCAACACCGGGAACAATCGCGTGTGATAACGCATCACCAATTAATGACCAGCCTTTCAACATAAGATATGCAGACAGAAAAGCACAGACGCCGCCCACCAGCGCACTAATAAAAATAGCATTTACCATATAATCATAACTAAATGGCATTAATAATGTATCTAGCATCAATCCCTCACAACAGACGTTTGCTCAACTTCACCATATAGCACCACTGGTCGTTCATGATCAGAGAGTACCGTCACCTGCCTCGCATCATCATCCTCATGGAGTTCATCACCCGCTAGAATGAAATGACGTAATACCCCACCAAACGTTTTTTGCAGGTTATCTTGGGTAAATATATCGCGCGTTAGCCCTGCATCTAATATGGTACGATTAATGAGTACGGTTCTGTCGCAGAATTCAGGTACAGTACCTAGATTATGTGTGGATACTAAGATAACTTTACCTTCTCCACGCAGTTCACGTAATAACGCCATGATCTGCTCTTCCGTTTTTACATCAACCCCCGTAAAAGGTTCATCAAGTAAAATAACTTGGCTTTCTTGGGCTAATGCACGCGCTAAAAACACCCGTTTTTTCTGACCGCCAGATAATTCACCAATTTGACGATTTTGAAATTCACCCATGTTGACGCGATCAAGCGCCATATTGACCTTATCGTGATCATTTGGCTTTGCGATACGTAACATATTCATATGTCCGTAACGTCCCATCATGACTACGTCTTTGACTAAAACCGGAAAGTTCCAATCAATTTCTTCACTCTGTGGAACGTAAGCGACATAATTATTTTTTAACGCCTTTTTAACCGGTAAACCCAAAATGTTTACAGAGCCTTTAGCCAAAGTAACAAACCCCATTATCGCCTTAAATAAGGTTGATTTACCGCTGCCATTGATTCCCACTAACGCAGTAATAGAACCCTTAGGCAAATTAAAGCTGGCATTGAATAATGCGGTATGACCGTTGCGATAAGTTACGCTGATATCATTAACTTCTAATCCCATCATTATTGATTTAGTCCTTCTGCTATTGTACTTAGCGTGACTTTAAGCAAGTCAATGTAGGTTGGCACGGGTCCATCAATCGCGCTTAATGAATCAACATATAACACACCAGCATAGCGACTACCTGTTTCACGAGCGACTTGCTGTGCAGGCCGAGCTGATACCGTACTTTCACTAAAAATGGCAATGATATTATTGGCTTTGATCTCATCGATTACTTTCCGAACTTGCTGTGGAGTTCCCTGCGCATCCGCGTTAATGGGCCAAAGGTAAAGCTCTTTCAAATCATAATCACGCGTTAAATAACTGAACGCACCTTCGCTACTAACTAACCAACGTTTGTCTTTCGGTACAGCTGCAATTTTCTGTTTAAATGGCTTAACTGCATCGAGAATCTGTGCACTATAACGCTTGGCATTTTGGTTATAAGTCGCAGTATTCACTGCGTCATATTTCACCAGTGCTCGACGGATATTTTCAACATAAACCAATGCATTAGGCGCAGACATCCAAGCATGAGGGTTAGGTTTTCCAGAATAAGGCCCCTTCGCTATACCCATAGGCACTATGCCCTCTGTTACAACAACACTAGGTACATCACGTAAATTATGGAAAAACTTATCAAACCATAACTCTAGATTAAGACCGTTATAGATAATTAAATCAGCACCTTGCGCGCGGCGTATATCACCCGGTGTCGTTTGGTAATTATGGATCTCAGCATCCGGCTTGGTGATGGACGTGACAATAGCGGCGTCGCCAGCAACATTTCTGGCCATATCAGCTATCACAGTAAACGTAGTGACAACTTTAAATTTATGTTCCTCTTTTGCAGAAGAGCTAGCCCACACTGACGTGGATAAAAAAAGTGAGAAGAAGAGTAGTGATGATGTAGTAAAACCAAACTGACGAAGCATGTTAATTCCTTGTTATTAATCCAATACAGATAATACTAACAAGGAATAAATAATTTCTCAATACAAATGAGACTTATTATCATCTAAATGTTTATAGATGGAGGTTTAACAATAAACCAAATAATCCCAATCACTTGATGCTGGTTTATCGGTCCCATTTCAAGCATAGATATACTGCTTTTATGCTCGCCACGTAACCATAAAAACCCTTGTTTATCAATATGATCAAGGGTTTTTATAATATCGCCATAACGGGTATGGCGAACCTTAATAATTCGTCCTGGTTTTACCGATAGCAGAGAACGCCAACAGTTAACCAAGACATAACTTCCTTCGGGAATACAAGATGACATACTCATCCCCCGAACTCGGCTAATATGAAAACCTAGCAATCGAGTTTAGGATAAACAAGTTGTTGCGCTGGTGGATACGGTGATGTAGCGGTAAATGTATCAACACCTTTTGTAGTCCAAAATATTTCGGCAAATCGATTAACTTTTGCTAATAAATCCAGTGTCGCATCTTTATCAATATTCTGCTTAGCTTTAGATGCTGCGAGCATAATACTATGCGTCAATTCGTGTAGTTCTGGGAACTGCTCTAATTGCGGCTGTTTAATATAATCGCCCCAAATAACGCGGATTTCTTCTTTCACTTTTAAACCATGCACTTCTTTCTCGGTAATTAAACGTCCAAATTGTGCTTGATCATTTAAGCTGAAAGAATCTTTACAGCCAAACTCATCCAATAAATCAACCATACGTATCATTGTGAGCACAGCTAACTGCGCCGAGATAGGATCATAGATCTTGCATGGAATATCACAATGCGCAGATACCTGACTAAATGACAATTTCTTATCCATTGCCGAGACTAATTTAAATAACATACTGTTTCCTTATTTTTCCGTTGATTTAATGCGATTAGCACGACGAATAGAAAATACTGCATATCCAGCAGCTAACACAACGGGTGCAAGCCAAAGTAAATGAATTAATCCTGATAGTGGGTCACTGTGATCATGTCCTGAATGCGCCAAAACCATCGGACTCGCTAAAGTAAGGGTTAACACGGTCAATATTTTATGGGTGGTGAGAGATTGAGTCATAAACATCCTGTTTAATTACGATTAACAAATGATAATGGTTCTTATTTATATTTGATAATCATTATTAAGTAAAGCATTTTTTAGATAATACTAAATACTTGGATAAAATACTTATTTTGATCTACTTCAATCAAACCTTTGATTTATATTTACGCTCACCAAGCAACATGAGAAAATCTGTACTGTAAAAACTCATCCTTACCACAACCAGTTAAGATACATATAGCCATGCCAGCAGCAGTTGCCACCAGCATTGAAGAAAAATTAAAACAATTAACGAATGTCTCAGCATTATTACATTTTTTTGATATTGGTTTCGATAGCGGTTTGATGCATGAATGGCAAGGTGATCTACTTAAACGTTTTAACGGTTATGTGCTCTTAACAAAACCACAGGATTGGTTTGATTATCGACGTTGTTTAAAGAATGCCTATTGTAAAGTGCAGCGTGGTCGACTAGACCGAAGCAGTAAAACACGCTCTGCTTGTCGTGGCTGCACCTCGTGTGAAAGACGTTAATCTGTTAGCTAAAGCTAAGACTTCACAAACACTAATAAACGATTATTAGCTGGCATAGCATGATCATGCATTAATGTAAGCCCTTGTTCAATTGCAAGCTTGTTAATCGCTTCAATATTGCGGATACCACGTTCTACATCAATGTTCTTTAACCACACATCAAAATCAGCATTGCTTTGACTGGTAAACTGTCCCTGATAATTAAACGGGCCGTAGATACACAGTTTCCCACCTGATGACAAATGCTCACCAACACCTCTAAAGAAATTTTTAACTAAGGGCCAGCTAACAATATGCAAAGTATTCGCAGTAAAAATACCAGCCACTTGTTCAATCGGCCAAGACTGGTTTAGATCTAAGCATAAAGGCCGCTGTAAATTAGCCAACGACACGCTGTCTAACCAACTGTGTAACCAACTGTGTAACCAGCATGATTACAGGCTAGATCACTCGTTTGCCAAGTAAGGTGCGGTAATTTCGCCGCAAAATACACAGCATGTTGCGCAGTTCCCGTACCAATTTCCAATACCCGTTGGGGTTGAATGAACTCGCCAGTGAGTACACTTAAAATAGCGTGTTTATTATTTTCACAAGATTGTGAGAAAGGTTTTTTCATATTCCACCTACATCCGTTGTCCATTACCTGGTTACTCGCATCAGCAGTTTAACTGATAATTAAAATAAAAGGTTATCGCAAGCTATACTTGACTAGGAGAAGGCAGCTAATGAATGGAACGAATTATGTTTTTTAAACATAGAAGCAATAACGACATGATAGAAGTAATAGGACAAGATGATCTTACTAATCTATTTCACGATAGTGTATTGGGTCGTTATCAGGTCGGTGAAGAGCAGCAAGACCCTGAATCATTTAAAAAATCAGATCTCATTTTTCTATCAGGCGAAGAGCTACCACGCTGCTGGACCGATCCTAATTATCGAGAACATGAACATTAATTCAAACGGGAACATCCTTGTTCTCATAGTCATTTACAAACTTGGTGTCATTGCAGCATCATTCGCGAAACGACGACGAACCCAAAATAAACTAATCACAACCAGAACAGCTGTCACTAACATCACAGAACCAAGGTTAAATTGATCCTTCGCGCCCATTAAGGATGCCGCGAGAGTTGCAAGACCAGCGCCTAAATTTTGCATGCCACCTAAAATTGCGCCCGCAGTACCTGCATGATGTGGAAAAGGTTGAATAGCTGCGGTCGTTGCTGCTGGAAATATAATGCCAGCACCAATAAACGACACAAAGCCACCACCGATCAGCGATACCACAGTAACAAGTCCAGCCATACCCGGTATAAAAATAATCAGGGCTCCAATGATCAGTGTTGCCATACCTATATTAAAGAGATGACGTTGACCAATACGCGCCGATAGCGTTGCGGATAACCACGCCCCCAGCAAATATCCAGGCAGTGGTAATACAAACAACCAGCTTACAGTTGCTGGATCCAGTTTTAACACGCTGCCGAGTAGTACACCTGCCGCAGCTTCAAATACAGCAATACCAGCAAATGTCGCGATCAAGCAAAATACATACCCTTGAAATTGACGATTACTTAGCACATAGCTATAACTTGTCCAAACGCGTTCACTACGACGATTTTCTTTAGGCAGTGTTTCATCAAACATCACGAACATAGCTAATGTAACCAAGGCACCAAAAACCAGTAGAAACACATAACTGGTATGCCAATCAAACGCCATTGACAGATAACCACCAACCACAGGGGCAAGTAAAGGTGAAAAAATCACACCCATACTCACTAAGCTATTTGCTTTGTGTAATGATGCCCCATCATAACAATCACGCGTCACCGTCCGCGACATAGCACCCGCACAGCCCGTACCAGCACCTTGGATAAAGCTTGCCAATAGAAACAGTTCAAAAGACGATGCAAACAATGCGCCTAGCGTTCCCAGCAAAAATATCAGCATCCCTACAATGATCACCGGACGTCGACCGATACGATCTGACAATGGTCCATAGATAAACTGTGATAATCCATAAGGGATCAAATAAGCGGCCATAACAGCTTGTAAATATGTGGGCTGGACGGAAAAATAGCTTGCCATTGCAGCGATAGATGGCACATACATCGTTTGTGTCATTTGACCGACTGCAGTCAGAATGATAATTAGAAATAGTAATTTTGCCATGTTGGCAGAAGACGATTGTTGACGCACAACCATACCCTCACAATAAGTTACGAATAAAAATCGGAATTTATGACTAAAAACCGTAGATTAAAGAGTTAAACTCTAATTTAATTGACAATGAAAAGATTGGTGACAGGCTAAATCCATATATGCAATATCTTACTCTGCACTTCAAGCGGCATAATAATCTTCAAAACACGACAGAGCAAGTAAAAAACAACTATTAACACCATACTTTTTCACTGATAAAATCATTAGTTTAACTAATGAATAAACGAACACTTATCAACTTCGTATATCCCAATGGTTTTTAATTAATTCAACCTCATTTTCTTGGTCACCACACTAGGTTTACCTATATGCTCAACCATAAAAAAAGCTTAACTTTATACCGCCACTATCGCATCAATCGGTATGGCTACGGGGATCTACCAAGCACTCTGGTATATAGGAAATTATCGTTTTACAATTACAGCGTGACAATCACAACCAGAGCTCCATTCAAAAATATTTACTGTCACAAATACGATTAATTAAAATTAACACGGCTTTTCTGGTTTATGCCTACCGAAAACTAGAATTTATATTAAACTCATTAAGGTAAGATGGATTATCAGTTAGGTACCGTGAAAGCCGTCACTGAGGAGATAGTATGAATAATAGTGATCTAATCTTTATCGCCTTCTCTATTATTACTCTAGTTAATGTCGCACGTGCAGTGTCGTCATTACGTTGCTTGTTGTATCGCATGAAAGATATTGATCCGCTGCTTTACCAACGTGTTAATGGGCGCGTATTTTTCAGTACCGAAGGTAATTACAGTAAACAGATGCAACTGTTCCATTATATTCGCCGTGATGAACATCTACATCATTTTGATGAATACTTTATCTATCGTTGTAACAAGGTTAAAAAAATATTTACTTTGGCAACTTACCTCGTCGTTTTTAATATTCTTCTCATTCCGGTATTAATGTACCTCGATTTATAAGTGCCCAAATGAAAATATTATCTAAATTAACTGCAATATCATTAATCATTGCAGTTAATTTTAGCTTCCCCTGTAAAGTATCCTCGAACAACATCTCACATATAAACTAAACCGATTAGTTAATCTATATTTTAGAAACATCGTATTGATCGTGGTAATCCACAAATTCAACAGTAATATAAAAAAACATACGACTGTTTAAATTTATTATTCAAATAAATTCAGGTTAAATAACCCGTTTGGAACGGGTATGTTTCCACAAGTTTTAAAATCAGGTTCACCTTATATTCACAACACAACTTAATAGATAGGAAGAATTATATGTTATCGAATACAGCTGTAGAAAAAATCGAATTGAATGGAATCAATTGTATTGCAGATTTGATACAACAAACATGTGAAAAATTTGCTGATAAACCAGCGTATACTTGCTTAGGAAAAACACTTACCTTTAAAGAAATTGATCGACTTTCAGGTGCATTTGCATCTTATTTACAAAATCATACTGATCTAAAACCCGGTGATAAAATTGCCATTCAATTACCCAGCATCACTCAATTTCCAATTGCAGCCTACGGTGCCACACGTGCAGGATTAGTATTAGTTAATACCAACCCACTTTACACACCAAGAGAAATGTTACACCAATTTAATAACTCAGAAGCAACTGCATTAGTGATCCTATCTGATCTACTCCCTGTAGCAGAAAAAGTCCTGCCTGATACCAACATCAAAACAGTGATCACAACGCATGCAGCCGATTTACTTTCGCCACAAGAACAAGGCTCAGAGCAGCTAGATACTATTTCATTACTCGATGCGATTGCCCTAGGTGAAAACAGCACTTATCAACCTGTTACTTGTGATCTTGATGATTTAGCCGTTTTACAATACACAGGCGGCACGACTGGTTTATCAAAAGGCGCAATGCTAAGTCACAGCAATGTATTAAGTAATACATTTCAAACGAAGGATCGTTTAGCCTGCTTGATTACCGAAGGTGAAGAAATTCTTGTATCACCACTCCCGCTTTATCATATTTACGCATTTAATATCACCCTGCTACTGTACTTCAGCACTGGCGCTCACTCAGTATTGATTCCAAATCCACGTGACATGGTTGGTTTTATTAATTCAATTAAGACCATCAAATTCACTGCTATTTCTGGTCTTAATACTTTATTTGTAGGCTTATGTTCTCTTCCTGAATTTAGAGAGCTCGACTTCAGTCAATTAAGAATTACAACTTCTGGTGGTACAGCATTAACAAGCTCAACCGCTAAGCTATGGAAAGAAGTAACCGGATGCGATATCTGTGAAGGCTATGGATTATCTGAAACTGCCCCGGTCGTTACTTTTAACCTACCAGGGCAAACTTTGATTGGTTCGATTGGATCTGCTGTTCCAGGGACTGAAATTAAACTGCTTGATGAAAGTGATAAAGAAGTAGTGCCTGGAGAGGCTGGTGAATTAGCCGTTCGCGGTCCACAGGTAATGCAAGGATACTGGCGCAGTGATAATGCAACGGCAGAAGTAATGACAACAGATGGTTACTTCAAAACGGGTGATATTGCCGAGCGACTTGATAATGGGTATTACAAAATAGTTGACCGTAAAAAAGACATGATCATTGTGTCGGGTTTTAATGTATACCCTAATGAAGTCGAAGAGATTTTATCTAATCACGCAGGGATCCAAGAAGCGGCTGTAATTGGCGTACCACTGGAAAAAACAGGTGAAGCAGTGAAGGCATTTATCGTCAAATCACAACAAAACCAAGATCTTGCTGAAGAAGATGTTATTTCACACTGTAAAACTTTCTTAACCGCATATAAAGTACCTAAGCAGATTGTATTTATTGATGAATTACCAAAAACAGCCGTGGGGAAAATTTTACGTCGTGAATTACGTACCGTATAAGTAACGATGTAATAAGTTAGATAAATGACGACAAATTCCATTTGTCGTCATTTTCATTTAATTACTTAAGCTAAAGTACAGAAATGGTCAAATATTTATAACTTACTAAGATCGATTTTCTCATCATTAAACTGGATATACTTAATATTACTCAAAGTATCTGCACCATTACGAGCATTATCTTTATCCTGCACCAAGTAAGCACCACCATGAGGCGTAACTATAAACTCAACTCGTAAACCATTAACTTTATACGTATTAATACCACCTTTACCATCAATCTTGTTATCACCCTCATTACCCATCAATAAATTATCTTGAGCATTACCTGAGACATTGCTGTTATTTGTGCCCGTCAAACGTACTGACATCAAGTATTGTGATTTTGTGGTATAAGCCAAGCCTGCATCGTAACTCATATGGAAAGTACTATCAGCTGCAAAACTAGGATCAATATCCATTGTTGTTGGAATAAATTTAGGTAAGAATGATGTAACGATTTTCAGTCCTTCTTTATCATTTTCTGCTTGTAAGACACGAGAGTAACCAATATAGCCATCCATGCCTTTTGTCCCGTTTTCCCACATCCCATAATATGCTTCTACGATTGCAGCAAAGTATTCGTGGGAGGTGGTATAGCCAGTGACCTCATCACCTTCTTCCTTCCACTCTTCGAGCTGTACCTCTGTAGGATTCCACACATTGGCCTCTATTGCTCGATCAGCTTGTTCTGCAATTCGTTTTCGAAAATCTTTCATAACAGGAGCAATACCTTGCGCTTGAGTGAAGTGTAATACTTCTTCAAAGGTTGCATCACGTCCAGCCGGTGAGTCTGCTAAATAGTTACTATCACCCTCAACAAATATTTCCGTCGCATAAAGGGCCTGAGGGTTTTTAGCAATAGCATCTTCAACAAATGCTTCATTAGATAAAGCGATCTCCATAGCCTCTTCATCATCAAATATGAATAATGTTGCCCCCCTATCAGCCATGCTATTGGTGATAAGTTTTTTATTCGTTGATACCGTGTTAGTCAAAAAAAACTCGAGGGTATTTCGTGCTTTAAGCAATTGCGCTACAGACACCTTAGGCTGTGAAAAAATATGAATAGCTTTACCGTTGGGTGCTTTAATCCAAGTATAACGATCAAATAAACCCGCTACAGTTGGACCGAACTTAGTCGGTACTATATATGAATCACTTGAACTATTCTCATCCGAACTATTCTCATCCGAACTATTACAGCCAGTGAGCAATAGCCCGACCAATACAGCGATACTAACAAACCTTTGCATTTAAACCTCTTCGTTACATAATGGATAAATAATCACATTATTATATAAAACAAAGAGCTGCTAAACTTTAAGCCTCTGTAAGCTTGTGTAAGGCTCTTTAAATCACAATCTCAAATTAAACTACGTGCCTAAACCTAACTACAAACATAGCGCCACCCAACTCACTGGTGTCAATATCAATATCAGCCTTCATCGTTTTTACAATCGTATTTACAATCGCTAAACCTAAGCCAAAACCACCCGTTTGACGACTTCGGCTGTTATCTAAGCGCGTAAAAGCATCCAATACTTGCTCTCGTTGTAGTGGCGAAATACCGTCTCCATCATCTTCAACAACAATACTAAAATACTCAGGATCATTTTTCAGACTAAGCTTGACGGTTGAATCCGCATATAAACACGCATTTTTTACCAAGTTATCCACAATAAGTTGCAGGTAACGAGAATTTGCATCGACCTTAACCGTATCAATATCAGAAGAAAGCGATACATGAGGATATTGGCGTTGAAACTCAACTTCACGTGATTGCATCAACTCACTTAAGTCGATAATTTGATGTGCAGAAGAAGGTTTATGTTCAATCGTTTGCAACATCAAAATATCATTGGCCAATGCTTCCATTTCAACCGTGTAACGACTTAAATCACTGTGTAATTCAGTCGTATATGGGCTATGTTTTTCATCACTTAATAACCCCATCACTAATTGAATTCGCGTTAACGGGGTGCGTAATTCATGCGCAATAGCATTCGCCATAACTTGTTGCTGATGCTGTGAGTACTGCAAAGATATCGCCATCTCATTAAAACTTGCAGCCATCTGGTTTAACGGGGCTGGTATTTTATCGTCAACTCGCGTATCAAGCTGCCCATTTGCTAATGCTAAACTCGCAGAGCTCAAGCGATAAACATGATCCGATATGGTTTTTACTGAGGAATACAACACTAATGCGATACTAAAAAAGATAAAACCGAGTAGAAATAGTGTTATATAATCATCCTCATCCATCCAATCTTCTGGATCATCCATCCAATATTCTGGACCATCCATCGGATAAGCCTCTTCTAAACGGTCAATAATAAGCAATAGCCCTTCATGATGTGGAAGGATCACTGCAAGGCGTCCACTTTCTTCTTCATGCCGGTATACATATACGCCCCATTTACCAATCCCAGCTGGTAGTGCTGGATAGTTTTTATTTTGCTTTATATCAATTTTGTCCAACATCTCATGCTTTTGATGATACGCCAATGCGTTTTTCACCGAGATCTTTTCAATAGTAAATCCGGTAAATCGACTCAATAAGTCGACTTCCATATTCCAACGATCAGTATCTTCGATAAAATCATCGAGTAATGTGGCGGCAAAGCTAGCATTGTGCACAAATCCAACATCATCAAGATTATCGTCGTAGTAATCCATGAATATCGAAACAATGACAATGCTACCGATAATCGCAGCGGTAATACTGATATACAGCTTAAAAAAAAGCGTATTGGCCGTATTACGGTTTATTATTCGATTAAGATTCGTAAATATATTATTGCTTAACAAATAGGTAACCCTTACAACGGATTGTTTTAATTATTTGGTACGGGGCGACATCATCTTTTATCTTTTTACGTAAACTGGATAAGCGCATATCTAGTGCTCTATCCAAACCATCAAATTCAACCCCTTTTAACGCTTTGTAACACTCATCACGACTAATGATTGTTCCCGCTTGTTTTGCTAAATATTCCAACATTTCATATTCGGCACCGGTTAAGATAATTTCTTCATTATCACGGGTAACCAAACGCTTCAATGTATCTATCGTTAACGTACCGGTATGACTTAACGCATTATCACTTTTCTTACTTCTGCTTTCGCGGCGTAACAATGCTTCAATATGAGAGAGTAAAATATGCGGTCGTAACGGTTTATGTAAATAACCATCAGCACCCGTATCTAACGCTGCGATCTCAGATATTTCTTCACTGCAAGCAGTAAGCATAATAATAGGCCCAGTATAAATCTCACGACTTTGCTTACACACTTCAATCCCATTCATACCCGGCATCATTATATCTAATACCACGAGATCAGGCTGCAATCTGGCTATATCTGCAAGTCCCTCTGTACCACTATTACTGAGTGATACTTGGTACCCTTTAGTGCGTAAAAACATGTTGAGAAGACGACAAATTTCTAAATCATCTTCAACAATTAAAATGTGTTTTTTGCCATTTTCTAACATGTTCAAAGAAACCTTATGTCATTATAAATAAGTAAATACAGGGATAAGAAAACACTTAAGCGCTAGATAAGTTTAGTTCACTATCATTTAGTTTAATGCTATGAATATTCATCAATTTATCAGTGCCATTGCGGTTATTACCTGAGACATGGCTATTATTTGTATCCGTTAAACGTATCGACTGCCAATATTGTAATTTTGCAGTATAACCCAAGTATAGCGATCAAGTAATAACCCTAACAATACTGTAATACTAACAAATTTGGTTATATGAATGCCTTTGCACTACAACGTATGAATAACAACGCCATCATATAAAACGAAACGTAAATTTTCAGCCTCTAATTTGTCAGTTTTGTCAGTGGTAATCAAGCAGCTAGTCGATATTTTTATAAACTACTGGGATTTTATCAGTGTTCCCCTACTTAATATCTATACAGACGGTATAATTACGCTAAAATACAATCCTAATGACCTTGGCTTTAAATCGTGCTTGCAGATAAACGTGAGTATGCTTCAGATAAGAGTAAACATGCTTTCAGATAAGAGTAAACAAGCTATCCGTGATGTCTATCAGAACATCCGCGATTCACTACCTGACTTTGCAGTCCGTAAATCACAAAATATCCTTGTGGCTGAAATGGCAAAAACCCTCGCCGGTAACTTTGATAAAAATCGTCGGTTGATTATTGCCGAAGCAGGCACTGGTACAGGTAAATCATTAGCTTATTTGATTGCAGGGATCCCACTCGCTACCGAAGCGAAAAAGACCCTAGTCATTTCAACAGCCACCATTGCATTACAAGAGCAGCTTTTGCACAAAGAACTGCCTTTCTTCCGCCGCCAGTCAGGGCTTAAATTTGAGTTTGCATTAGTAAAAGGTCGTCAGCGTTATTGCTGTGAGCAAAAACTTGCTATGCTTGCACAAGCAGACGATCAAATAGAGCTGTTAGCTGATTTAGCCACAATCCCTAAAAAACGCGATTTACAACTTATCAAGCGCTTATTTACTGCTTACGCCGCAGGTAAATGGAAGGGGGATATCGACAGCTGGCCAACCCAGATCCCGGATGATATCTGGCAATTAGTTGTTTCAGATCGCCACAGTTGCAGTAAATCATTTAGTGCACACCGGAATTGCCCTTTTCATAAAGCACGTGAAGCCTTAGACCAATGTGACGTACTCATTGTAAATCACGCATTGTTACTAGCCGATTTAGAGCTTGGTGGTGGTATTATTTTACCAAAACCAGAAGACTGTTATTACGTACTCGATGAAGCCCATCATTTACCACGCATTACCCGTGATTTCTCGTCAGCGCATGCGTCGGTGCTTGGCGCAAAAGCTTGGTTACAAACCATGGCAGTATCAATGCGCCAACTCACGCAAGCTATCGCATCAAGTGAGATATCCGATCCGGTCACAAAACTGCTCAGTTCAATTAATACCATCAGTAAAGAACTCACCAAGATCCACAGTTTAATGTCCGCTAACGATCGCCAATTTAGTGATGATTCTTGGCGTTTTGCTGATGGTGAACTACCTGAAGCGTTGGCAGAACTGGCAGCAAACATGAATCACGAAACCAAACGTGGCGTTAGCCAAACAGCAAAAATTGTTGATATTCTTGCCGAACAAGTAAAACAAGATCAGCTGCCACAAGTTAAAGCAAATAAACTCATTGCAGAAGTCGGTTTTTACTTACAGCGCATCGAGAATCTGCATCAAGTGTGGAATATGTTGATTAAAGAAACAAAAGGCACTCCGCTGGCAAAATGGGTAGAGAAAAGTGGTAGTCGCCAAGACGATCATATCTTTGCTGCCAGCTTAATTGATGTTGATAGTAAACTAGAACACATGTTGTGGTCGCAATGTGGCGCTGCAATCTTGACCTCTGCAACACTAACCTCACTCGGTAATTTTAATTATTTCCGCCGCCAAGTCGGCTTATTAAACGATGCATCTACGCAGCACCTGCAACTCGACTCACCGTTTGAGTTTGAACAAGCTGAGCTGTATATACCTAATTTAGCACTAGCACCAAATGAGCACGGTTTCACTGAGTTATTAGCAGAAAAACTCCCAAGTTTACTGCCGGACAAAAAAGCATCGTTGGTGTTATTTAGTTCGTACCGACAAATGAATCAAGTCGCTGAAATTATTCGTAATACAACAAAATTAGAGCTATTGGTACAAAAAGAAAGTTCACGTGCCGAACAATTACAAAAACATGCAGAAAACGTGAAAGCAAATAAAACCAGTATCTTATTTGGAACCAGCAGCTTATCTGAAGGTCTTGATCTACCTGGTGATTTATTAACAAATCTAATTATCACTAAAATCCCTTTCTCAGTACCGACCTCACCCGTTGAAGAAGCACAATCAGAATGGATCACTAAATCCGGTGGGAATCCATTCATGCAGGTCTCAGTTCCCGAAGCCAGTAAAAAATTGATCCAATCTTGTGGCCGATTACTGAGAAAAGAGAAAGATTCTGGTAGAATCACGCTACTTGATCGTCGAGTTGTTAGTAAACGCTATGGACCAGCATTACTTAATTCGCTTCCCCCTTATAAAAGAAATATAGAATTTTGATATTAGAGCTTGGTTTAGAACCTTCGGTTTTTATAATTTTATGCAGCGTTGCACTGGCTGCTGGTTTCATTGACGCTATTGCTGGCGGTGGTGGTTTGTTAACAGTACCCGCATTACTCAGTGCAGGTTTACCCCCACACCTTGCATTAGGTACCAATAAATTGGCTGCCAGTTTTGGTTCATGTGCAGCAGCAATTACCTTCTATAAGAAGCGTTTATTTAACCCCAAATTTTGGTGGCGATCATTCCTGTTTACAGCCATCGGTGCCATATGTGGAACCTTAGTGGTCAGCGTCATCAGCACCGCTTGGTTAGAGAAATTATTGCCTGTCATTATTATCTTTACGGCTATCTATTCCATCTTTAGTAAAACCCAAGAATACACAGGTGAAACCCTACCCGATGATAATCGAGCACTGCATAAAAAACAGGGCTTACAAGGTTATATTATCGGTTTCTATGATGGTGTCGCAGGCCCTGGTACTGGTGCATTTTGGACTGTATCGACAATGGCACTGTATAAACTTAATATTCTGTTTGCCTCTGGTGTTGCTAAAGCAATGAACTTTACCAGTAACTTCACCTCCCTACTGACTTTTATTTACCTTGGACACATCAATTGGTATCTGGGTTTAAGCATGGGTTTATCAATTATGGTCGGTGCGATCATTGGTGCACATACCGCCATTCACTTTGGGGCTAAATTCATTCGACCATTATTTATTACCGTTGTGATTATTATCGCCTTTAAGCTGGCTTATCAAGCATGGCTACAATAACGCATCAGCAACAACAGCTTGCCCAACTCACTCAGCGTATTAAACAGTTGAGTGAGTTGGGTAAGCAAGTCAACTCTAGCCACACTACGACCATCAATTATAAATTACGCGATCGCGCCTTGTTCTACCCTGGCTTATTTATCGGTAACAGTCACGATATTCAGCAATACATAGCAGAATTAGAAAAGAGTATGACGCGTTTACAACACTATTTTGATAAGCGTTTTGATAAACAGGCAACCAACACAAAGCAGTCAAGTTCATCGCCAGAAAGTACATTATCGATAGAGGACGTGTTATTAGAAAAAGTAGCTCATCAATTTAGAGCTATTAATGGGGTATTACAGCAGTGTCATTTTAGGCGTGGAGAAGTCAAAAATGAGCAAAAAAATTATGATGCCATTGCGAAGAAGTTATTGCAGAAATCACACTATTTATATCAAAAATTAGCGCAACAAATAGAGTATGAACGCCGTTTGCAAGCAATAATAGATCAACAAACTGATCCACTTCAATTACAACAAACTAAGCAAAGATTACAGCGTTGTCAGGCAGCGACAGCAAAAGTCCGCCAGCAATTACAACGCTATGAACAAAAGAAAGATCTTTTGTAATAAAACATTCCGTTACCAATTAAAAATCTTAATATGCAATATATAACTAAAATAAGTAAGGATCCTTTATCATGTCGCTAGAAAACGCGCCAAAACATATAAAACTTGCCGTTGACCTAATTCAACTACTTGAAGAAAACCAACTACCTACAGAAACAGTGATCAAAGCATTGGCAATCGCACAGCAAGATTTTCAACGTAAACTTGAAACAGAAACAACAAGCAAGGTTAGTTAGTTCATAAGTGAGTAAGAGTAATAATGTTATTAGATAAAGTCCCACTCTATTTTGCAATTGTAACGGCGTAGTCCCCTGTTACTAATTCTTCCACAAAGTTCGACGGATTACTTTTATTACAAAGTAAATATACCTGCTGACGAGCCCGTGTTAATGCCACATAAAATAACCGACGCTCTTCTGCATCAGGAAAACCAGACTCATCAGGCTGTAATATTATCGTAAAGGGGTGGCGGGATTTATGACAAGGAAAGCCATGCTCGCCAGCTTCCATCGCTAACACAACTACATTATCGGCTTCTTGCCCTTTCGAACTATGCACCGTCATGGCTTTAATGACTAACTGAGGATATTCCGTAGACAACACTGTCAGCGTCTTATTATCAGGTAATTGAAAATTAAATCGAGCGAGCAATAACACTGATTTTTGCTTGCCTTCGCCTTTAACACTCGCGGCTATTTGCTTTAATTTTTTTTCTAATAATAATATTGCTGCATCATCATTTTGTTTATTGTCACTGCGCTTATTGTCACTAACCTGATAGTAATTAACCTGTATACAGGCTTTTTTTGCTTTGCTGTATGTTGTTATTTTCTTATTCATTTGCTCTGAGTTTGCCATCACAAAGCCACTCGCAACAGCACTAATCTGGTCATTAAAGCGGAACGTAGTATCGAGTGGTAATATACTCGTCATGCCAAAATAATCACTGAAGCGTGTTGTCACTGCGATATCACTGCCTGCGAATTGATAAATAGCCTGCCAATCATCACCGACACAGAATAATTTACTATCATCATGTTGCGTCTGTAGATGTCTTACTAAATTAGCTCGTGCTTGAGAGATATCTTGAAATTCATCAACAAGAATATGCAGCCAAGGTGAACTAAACTGCCCATCACTCGCATAATCACTTGCCTTAGTGATCATCTCATCAAAATCAATCTCATTATTTTCCGCTAAATACGTCTGATAGTGTTCAAGTAATATAACGACGACTTCATGTGTTAATGCCGCGAAATCAGTATCAGGTAGCGCACTTAACCTTTTTTCAGCGCGCACTGTTCGAGTATTTTTATACTGCATCGTTAATTCGACAAGCTGGCTTAGCAATTTTTTATACCCACCTTTGCCTGCTAATAATCGTGCGACTTCTTGCTCATGCTTTTCACTCGGTAACTTGCCTAACCAAGCCACATAGGCATAGCAATATTCACTAAACAATGCATTAAAGTCAGCATCCAGCAGTAACGTCGCTATACTCTGCTTAAAAAATTGTTGTTTCGCATTATCACTACTCGCCAGCTTACTGACTTGCGGCTTATTCATTTCAACTTGCTTAATAATATCTAACGCTAAGGCATGAAATGTTTTTACTGTGATCCTCGCGTTTGGGAGTCGCTCTTTTAAACGTGTTTTCATTTCTTGTGCAGCGTCTTTTGCAAACGCCAGTATTAAGATCGTATCAGCCGTTGCTTGCTGTGACTCTAATAAATACGCACAGCGCCCTAACATAACACTGGTTTTACCACAGCCAGCGCCTGCTAATACTAAATTCGCATCATTAGCGACAATACAGGCATCACGTTGCTTCTCGGTAAGTGGGTGTGTTTCAAGACTATCAAATAGGGTTTTATAGTTTTGTTTTTGCTTGTTCATTACAGCTTGATTATATTTATCTAAATTTTCGGTCTTACTTTGCTGCCAAAAACGTAAATGCGCTAAGGGTAATTTAAGCGATGTAGGGATCTTATTAATTTTCGGTAACATTTCAAACCAATCAGCCCACGGCAATAATCGTCGTTGTAAAGCTAACCATTTTGAATGAGAAATATAACCCTGCTCAATCACTTGTGTAACTTGTTGATACAGTTCGAGGATCTGGGTTTCTTTTCCCTCCAATGCACGAAAATACAACTCATCAATGAGTCCTGTAACCTCAGCCTTATCAATACCATTTAAACGAACACGCTGACTTTCCCAATTAAGAACTAAGGTATCAAAAAATGAACCACGGAAATGCTTCAATTTAGGTTCAAACGTAGTCCAAGGATAGTGATAAGTTTGTTGCTGTTTAGTGGTAAATACAGCCCCCTCGGGACAAAATGATAATGTACGGCAATTTGCACCAAATAACTGAGCAAAAGTAGAAAAAGAATAATCAGGCAATGCAGATGAACTCGATAAAAAATAATAGAGAAAACATAGCACAATCATTGGTATTATTTAATACGTAAGGTTAACTTTATCAAAAGTTTTCAACTCTCTTAACCAGCCTTAGTGACGACTCACCGCCAATTTTTCAGATAGGATCTTAGCTAGCGCCACATTCATCGACAATAAAATATACAAAGGCCAAGTAAAGCTTTGAGTCAAAAAGGTACCAGCTACACAAAACGCAATTAACCCAGCAAAAATACCATCATTACAGGTTACAAACGTATTACGTTCACTCACAAGTAACACACGACTACTCACTTCAGTTCGCCATAATTGTCTAAACATCACAGCAATAAGTGCAATGAACAACGCTAGTCCTACAAATCCAGTTTCACCTAAAACCTGAAACCACGTACTGTGTACCGCGTGGTTTTTACCATCCCAGAAAGGACTAAACAAATAATAATTAAGGTAAAAATTATTTACCCCAACCCCTGTAAGTGGGTTTTCTAGCGCCATTTCCCATGATGCGATCCACGCATAAATCCGCCCCATGGTTGATTCACCAATACCTTTTTCTATCGCTCCACCAGAAGTACGCTCTGAAATACCCGCCATAATCACTAAGATGGGTAGTAATAGTACACCACCCGCGAATACATATATCTTATTCTTAATTCGCTTAACCGCAAAATACCCAGTCACCGCCATTATCCCCATCAGCCCTCCACGACTTTGTGTAGCAATAATCGCCCAAAATAAAATAACGTAAGCGATTGCGAGTAATGCCCGATGCAATTTACCAATATTAGATTGCAACAGGTTTGATAAAGTAAAAGACATGGGGAACAGAAGTACTAACGCTAAGTCATTCGGATCACCAATTAATGAGCCAAATTCACGTGAAATTGTCACTCGTGTACCTTCAACCAGGCCAATACCTTGTAACTTATTATTAATCGCTTTTAGCCCTACAACGACCCCTGCCGCCACATATAAATAAGTCGCAATCCGGAAATGGTGAATAGTACGAACCAACCAGCAGATCGTAATTGTCATTACCCAAACTTTAATGATTACATCAGAAAAAAGAGCAAATGCAGCCTGGCGGTTATACGCAAATGCGATACCAAATGTAGCCCACCCCAGAAACAAGCATACAAATGTCAGTTCTGTTGACCAATAAACCTTGATGTGATTTGTCAAATAGATATGCCAACCTAAAACAAAAAATGACATGAGAGAAAACGCTAACGGAATACGCAACGGGATCATTACCGGAAAGGCTTCGTGTATGCGAAAATAGGAAAAAATAACAAAGGTAATAACAATATAAAATGGAAACTTTAATAGAAGCATCAAAAAAAGTGGCGCTAAAATAAATGCGACAGGCACCAACCAAGTTTTAGTCTGATACCACAATAGGCCAGTAACAAAGGTTAACATGAAGCTTAAAAATATTTGTAAACGCGGGCTAACCGTATTCAGATCTATCATTAAACATCCTTGCTTATTGACCTCATTATCTAAGTAAAGCAGGGATATAGAAAAGTGAAGTAAGCGAAGTACAAAAATACGGTTTATTTGGATCTGGCAGACCCCTTAACTCATTTCCCCTTTTTGTGTTAGAACTGGAAGCCAGTTTCAATAAACCTCTACACACGGATTTGTTAACTTTGATTGTGCTTAAATAAGATCATATTCTGAGCTTCACTTCAACTGTTATAGTCTAATATTCGATATAGTTATTGCTAACTTGGCTATATATTTAATGTTAAATAAAATACCGTTTAGTTTATCTAAAAAACGAATATACTTAACTGCTTCTATTTTTTTAATCTATATATATTATATTTACATCATTGTAGACATAGCATCTTTAGCTAACACTTTAAATTATTCTAGTATTAAGTATATGATTGGAGTCCTACTCAAAGCCAGTATTAGTACTCTCTTCATTTTTATTTTATCTTCATTTTTTACATCCAAATATCTTAATTTATTATTATTTATCATTATAAGTATCATTTCATCAGTCATTCTATTTGTTAAAATTCAATATGGTAGCTTTGAACTTGGTAGTTACATCAGTATCATGGAAACAAATACTAAAGAAACTATAGAACTATTTTATTCTATTGATATTCCATTAGTTGTATTTTTACAATTAATTATAACGCCGTTTATTTTATTTAGACTAAATCAAATCCTAGGCGGTTTTAAAATAAAATTAGTTATAATTACAAGCCTCATTTTATTAATTAGTTTATCGTCATCACAAGCCAAGCATAACTCAATATTTTCAGTATCCCCAACGGGAGAAGTTGTGCTAGTCCCGATGAGTAGAGCCTATTACATTTTATTCAATATGCCTTTATTAAAGCCAATTGCTCTATCACAATCCTATTCAAAGTTGAAAAAAATTGAAAATAGTCCGATCAAAGTAGAATGGGAAAATGTCATCGTTTCAAATTCATCGAATAAGAAAAATTATGTCGTTATTATTGGTGAGTCAGTGCAAAAATCATCTTTGTTTTCATATGGAAAAGACGACTAAACCTCTAAACGAAACAAATGGTA
>NZ_FPLG01000136.1:0-9863 GCF_900120065.1 Moritella viscosa | reverse complement strand
GTCAGCAGCATCATACATTCTTATTGAAGCAGGTAGAGTAGATATTCTAGCAGGTCTTGGATTACTTGTAGTAACAGCATTTATTTTAAAAGTAGGTATTGATAAAGTAACTTCATAAAAAAGACTACAAAAAAGTAGTCTTTAAAATCTTATTTTAAACATCGATCTTTAAACCAAGTGTGAATCTTGTACATTTCTTCTGATTTTTTTTCGTCTACAACATATTTAACAGTAAAATTATTTTTATCATCTAAAGTCTTCTTTTTTTCAAAATAACTTTTATAAACACCTTTTCCATTGATGTATTCTTTTCTATTAGATTGACTCATTTCTAACTCATAATCTGCATCAGAAACTCTAGTTAATTTAAATTGAATACCCGTTCTTGTACCTTTTTTACTACCTTTTTTTCTTTCTGATTTGTTATAAAAAGTATATACATCATCTTTTTCAGTTAAATCGAAGATCCTAATCTCTTTACCGCCTATAAAAGCAGTAAAAGTAACATCAGGACTGAAATATAAACTTTCAAATTTAGGTTTGTTTCCCCCCTCGTATTTTAAATAAGTGCCGTTAATTTGGTTATCCCCAAAATCGTCATGATATTTGTTGTATTTGTTTATGCAGTCATCTCTATATTTACTTAAATCTAAATCACTAACATTAGCGAGAGCTATGTTAGTTACAAATAGAGATACTGTTAAAGCTATTATTTTTTTCATATTACTTTCCTTTTTATTTTTGTGTTGCCGTTTTTGCTAATTTTTTAATTTTATCTGTTTTACCCGTTATTTTGTCTGAATCTGTTTTTAACCATTCTTCTAAAAAGTTATGTGTTTCAAAAAACATTTTAAAGAATGTGATTGCTGAAAGTATGATTAGAAATATGATTGCAGTTAAATTCATTAATAACGCTGCCTTGCTTACATTGTCCATAATCCCAATAAATTCAATGACATTTATACCTATTGCGGCAATGCCAGAACTCGCTAACATTGCACATAACAGCGAAGCAGGGATTATCATTATTGCGAAACTAACATTTATCATTTCATCAAATAAAGTATCAACTTCTGTATTTACAAACACTGTAAATACAATTTTAAAAACGAGAACGATAACAGCGATTAGAATTAATTTGAGATAGATTACGACTATGTATGCAATAACTATATTGCTTGAAATTTCAGGATAAAAAGAAAGAGCGATTGAAACAGATCCGAACGTGTTCAACAGAGGAAAAATACCTGTGTTTTTAGATTCAGATTGTGATTGCCCGACTGTAGCAACAATTTTTGCCCCACTTCCTAGCGTAAACAAAGAGATTCTGTTTTTATCAACAGCTCTAAAAGTATTTACATCTACTTTAAAACCTTTTTTATTTTTTGCATCACTATAAGAACCAAGCATTGTTTTTGTATCAGTTAACCACGCAAAATCAATAAAAGTATCAGACAATAATGAATTATTAATTTCAAAGAATAATTTAGAGTTTGAAGCTAAGTATGAATAGAAGTCAGCAGTATTATGAATTTTTCTAGAGTTCGTATTTTGAGTAGTTATTGAACCACTATTTAAATTTTTATTAGAAGGTTTTATAAAATAGATATCATTTAGTTCAGAATCAATTTTTGAAGAATAAGCTCCGCTATCGTAATTTACTGACATAAATTGTTTTATCTGATCAGATGCATTAAGCATCAAATTATCATTATTGCTATTTGATTTTTTATCTTTTTCGATTTTTTCTTTAACGAATCTAACAGTTTCTCTTGATAAATCAGATTGAAATTGAGTAACTGCTTGACGAAGTTTCGATTCATAAACAGAAAGTAAAACATCAGTAGAACTTTCACTAAAAGAGCCGTTTGAATAATTTCGACAAAAACCTTCAAATCTTTCTTTATCAATTTTCAGCGATTGTTTACATATAATATCTCTGTACTCGTTAGCAAGCTCAGTAAGCTTGATAGAGTGTTTATTAATAATATCTTCTACACTTTTATTTTTAGATCTAGAATTAACTTTTCCGCAATTTACACTTACTGAATCATTTTTGTTTGAGCAATAATTAATAGCAAAAGCCAATGGCAGCATATTTGCTCTAGCTGCTAAAGATTGAGGAAATACTTTAGTATATGTGTCTTCTATACAATCTAAATCTGGATCATTAGTAATTAAATCTGAATCTCTTTCGTTATATTTTGATATGATTTCTTGTTTATATTGCATTGAACAGAATTGAGATAAGTAGATAGAATTAGATATTTCAGAAACTTTGTTCGTAAATTTAGAATTACTCTCTTGAATAGCAATATTGTTTATAGACTCAGATTGAGAGTTGATTCTATTAGTCGTATCTAAAACAGTAAACATTGTTACATTTAGATAGTCTAAGGATTTTTCTAATGCATAATCTGCATCTTCACTGTTACTTACAATAAGGGTTAAAAAACTTACAACAGCAATTTTCATTGATTTTTGTGTTAAGAAGTCTTTAAATTTATGATTCGAGGATTTGTAATCCATCGCTTTATGAAATCCAAAAATTACAAAACAAGTAATCAAAAGACCAATTATCGTCTTACTGCTTGAAATAAATGATCTTGCAGCATCTGGAATGCTCACAGCAATACTATTATTTTTCTGCTGTTGAACCGTACCTTTTTCATTTAACTCATATATACAGTCTTTAGTTTCTTTAGTAGTTAAATCTAAATCTTTATAGTCTGTTACTACACAATCACCAATTTTCAAATCTTCCGCTGGTGCATTTGCATAAGCATAAAAGCTGAAAGTGATAAATATAAGTGTGAGTAATTTCTTCATAATAATTCCTTTGATATAACTACAGAATTATCATAATTTTCGTATAACTCAACACAGAGGATTTTAGACATAAAAAAAAGACTGAATCATCAGTCTTTTAATTATTTTAAGATACGAAATTTTACTCTATATTTTCGTCCTTTTTACCATTTCTAGGGTTGTTTCTATTCACATCATCAAGTAGATCAGATAAGTCTTTCTTCTCCTTATCTGATCTTACTTTATAAGATGTTCCTTGCTTCCATCTAGGAGCTTTTAAATCGCCCTTAGAGTCTTTAGAATACTTAGTATCAGCTTTGATTGTTGTATCTGGTTCATTACTAACTTTAGTATTTACAGATTTATTCACGTTAAATGATTTAGTTGGGATTGGATTAGAAGACTCTTTTAAACTTTCTTCTTTTTTATATTTTGCAGCTTTCTTAGCTTTTTTAGTAACATTACTTACTTTGTTCTTAGCCGTTGTTGAGACTTCCATTGCTTTCATTCCAACTGCTGTAACTAACGCTGTATCTAAAACATTACTACTTTGAGAAGAGCTAGATTGAATATTAAAGATGTCTTTACCTTTACTGTATAAATGCGGAATTATTTTAAAAGTAAGTACATAAGTAGCAACAATGAAAATAAGTGCTTGTAGTATCCAAGAAAATAACGCTGAACCTGCATCACTAGGAATTGTTACAAGACCCATATCATACAAAAAGCCTCCAATTACTGGGCTTAAGTAAAAGAAGAACCAGATATAAACTAAAACGAGCGGTGCGACTGTTGCGTAAGCAATAGCTTTAAGAATCTTGTCTGAATTTCTAAAATCATTCAGTTGTTCAAATGCTTCAATGCTTTCTTCTGTTGTTCCATCTTTGAACGAACTAAGATATTTAAATACGTTAACTGACATTTCGTAAGATCTTACTAAACAGTATAGAGTTATGTTGACTAATAAAAATAACAGAACATAAAATGGACTCACTGCATCAATCAACACAGGTGTTAACGTAGTAGCAAAACTTGCTGTAGTACCTACCATACCAAAATCTATTGCTGGTGATACGAATATCTCATTAAAGCCATCTATAAGATTAACTGCACCACACACGAACGCACCGCCAGCACCTTTCAAAACAGTACCAAAAACTGCACTTGCGCCACCATCCGAAATGTTACCGCTTGCACAACCTGCTTCACCTAGGTCAATCAGCCCCTTGTATGCAATCATTGTCGTTGTAAACAGAAACGATTTATCAAGTGATACTTGGTTTAATTGTGCTAAAGGAGTGAAACAAGAGCCGTCTTTTCTTGTGATCTGACAATTCAAAGTTAATATTGATGCTAAATTACCTTTAGCCTCTGTTACTTGTCTATTTTTTTCAGTAATATTATTTGAATCGAGAATATCGAAATACCATTTTAAATCGTAATAAGGTAAACCTTTACTCAGGGCTTTTTTAGCTTGTTTTTCTGCGGTTAGTAAATGAACATTTTCATAATGTTTTCCGAAGTTATAATACAGGCTTGGAACTTCAGTGTTGTAAGATTGATGTTTTTGAACTCTATAAGAATCGTTAGCAACAGAAAAAGCTTTAAGTATTTTTTGTTTTTCATTAACTAACATGGAATGAGCATCAACAGAACTTGAAATTGTTGTGTCTAACGAATTTAGAGTATCAACAATCAAATCATAATTCATTTGCTGGTTTGATAAGATTAGATTCATTCCTGCTGTGTCCATTGCTTTTAACCAAGTAATGATAGCTAACGTTCTGTTTTCAATTTCTTCTTCAATATCAAAACGATCCTCTGGGTTAGCGCCTTCGGTTAAAATACCATTTTCATATTTATAGCAATGAAGAGGTGATACTTCAGCAAAGTAAAGAGAGTTTTTAGCTAAAGAGTTTTTACCTTGGCTATTAAATTGTTCTGCAAAATTTTTACGTTTTAAAAACTGTTCTTCTTGTCCGTCTGTATTTATACAATCAAGTTCAAGAGCTAGAAGAGAAGTTTTACGAATGTATTGAGATAGGTAAAAATAACCATTTTTATAAACATCAGATGAAAACTCACTTTCATCAAATTCTCTTCCGTAGATTCGAGCATATTTATATTGTTGTAATTTAGAAGTGTCCTTAGCTATATAGTCGATTCTGCTAATGCCCTCTATTTCTTCATAAGCAAAATTGTCACCCATATTACTTTCAATAAGTTTTACTAAACCTTTAAATGCAGAAGTTGTTTTTGTATCAATTTCAACATTACTTTCTTTAGATTGCTTCACTGCTAATTCAGCAAAATGTAATTCGTTAATTATTGATTCAGTATATTGAGAAGCTGTGTTTGTTATTTTTTCATTTTCTTCACCGACTGCTCCAGCAGCTTTATTAAACATTGCGCTAAAACCTTGCGTGAAATTAAGTTCTTGTCCTAAATCTGCATCCAAAGAATCTCCTAGCCAGTTTTTAGTGATTTCAGGAATTCTTGAAAAAACAGTAACAGTCTTAGATACACCATCGAAATTTTCAATACAATTGTAATTATTAGTATCACCACCTGATCGAAGTTTTGCTTCTGTCGTGATTCTGTTAAAACTAAAGTTTGCAATACTTAAGCTTGATTCACTCGATACGTCTGCGTAAGAAGACATCTTCATACACTCACTCTCATAATCATTATAAGAAGCAATACTAGGTTTGTTGTCATTACTCTTATCACCAAAAACTGTTGCATCGATCTTAACGCCAGATATGCGGCTATGAGTCATTTCATTTAAGCTTGTTGCTGTATCAATCATAACTGCGTAGATCATCGAATCAGCAAGGTGAGCATTTGAATCGTGAAACGTTTGTGAAAGTTCAGAGAAGTCAAAATTGATAAACTCTTTTAAGTCTTCAATGGGTGCGCCCTTATGAGTCATAAAGTTCCAAGAAGCCGTTGTTTCAATTGTTATATACAGAAGAATGAAAGGTAGGTTTACAATCCCAGAAGATGTTAAGACTTCTCTTACTGTACTAGTCGCACCATCAGAAACTTTTCCTGATTTTCCTGCTGCAAGTAAGTTTGTCATTATGTATCCAATTGATGCAAAACCATAAATCATAGCTAACACTAAAAAGTAATATGAAAAAATATTTTCATCATCAGCATGTTCAATCGTTCTATCTGTATCATTCCCTAACTCATCTAAGCGTGTACGCTGATTTCTATAATCATCTTTAGTTGCATAGAATGAGTTAGTTGAAAGTCTTTCGTCTTGGGGTTTTAAAAACTTAGAACAAGCTTCTAAATCCATATTGTTTTTTAAATCCGCATCAGCCCAATTTCCATATTTCGCTCCAAATTGTTTAGCTGGATAACAATTTTTAATTTCTCCTGAATCATCAGAAGCGAAAGTTGTGAATGAAAAAATCAATAACAATCCGCTTAATAAATATTTCATTTTAATCTCCTTATTTTTAAATCTTCCTTATGTATCTAATAGAGCACATAAAAAACTTCTTTCAATGTTCAAGCACTACCCAGAAAAAAAATGCTTTTAGTTAAAGTAAAAGGAGTGAGAATAATTCTTAAATTACACGAAATAAAAAAGAGTGATTTAATAAGTAATCAAAAGATAAAGATAAATAATTGAAGAACCAAAGATTTTAATAACATTGCAAGACTAAGGCTCTGCGATATAAAAAAACATTACTAATGCGTTCCGCATTCTTATATTTGTTTTTATATCCCTTTCACCTGAATAAATTAATATTAAATTAAAGCTTCTCACTTCGTTCTTGGCTTTTCTTTCATATTAGATTTACTCCCGCTGGTCGTTTTTTAGTTCGATTTCTGATTTTAT
The DNA here is from genome assembly GCF_900120065.1 of Moritella viscosa. Lineage (NCBI taxonomy): Bacteria > Pseudomonadati > Pseudomonadota > Gammaproteobacteria > Alteromonadales > Moritellaceae > Moritella > Moritella viscosa. Next base: position 3,199 of record NZ_FPLG01000136.1, on the reverse strand, counting down.
TTTTACTGCTTTCTAAGATTGATTCCTGATTTTTTTGAAGCAAGAAATGATGTTTTAGTATTAAAGTATTTTCACTAAACAACCCAAAAAATAGATTTTTAGATTGTTCTTTATGATGCCTTTAAAACTCAAAGTGAATTGCTGTGATCTTGATTTAACGTAAAAAAGTGATTTGATAAAAATATTCATTCAATAAATTAAAGGAGCTAAATTATGAATAACAAATTACCAAGCAAAGCGAAGATCGAAAAAGGATTTAATACTAAAAATAAAAAATCTATAGCGGTACTAAATAATCAAACACTATTAGAAATGAAAGCTAGGTTTTCAGCCCAGATAAGCACATTAGAACAATCGAGTGTTAAAACTAAAAAAGCAGTTTTTGAAGATATAGAAATAGTGATGGAGAAGCGTTATAACGCCTTTTTTAAAATACTGAACATATTTAAACAACAAAATACGGAACATTTTTCAGAAACGTTTTTCCATCAATTCTATGATGAATGTACAAACAGAATTTCACTTGAAATCATCGAAATTGAAAACAAAAATAAGAACCTCAATGCACCGATAAACGATTTAAAAAGAGACAGTCTTGAAGCTTTATCTACAAAACTAAACACTAAAGAAAGCTTTCTTTTGTTGTCAGCAACACACGGTAAAAGAAGAAGTACATCAGACATTTATTCGATTATAAATTTCATTGAAAATCTTGATAAAAAGACTAAATCTATAAACGTAAATCCAGAGCAAGATTAAGGAGTATCTTATGAATGCTGAATTAGAAAACTCTAAACAACTATGCTTCGGGTACTTCGCAGGAGATAACTTTGAAAGCTTATTAGTTAGTCTTCAAAAAGAACTTTTCAACGGTAAAAGACAAAGGCTATTTAACAAAATATTTAGTGAATCTATTGTTGAAGTTTTTAGTTCTGAATTACAGAATGTATCAAATCAATACAAGCTGTTTCAGCCTAATAAGAGTCAGATTGAATTAACTAACTCATACTTTGATAGCCTTAAGGTTGTTAATAAAACCCCTTCAAAACTCGATGTAGACTCTTTAAATGATGTTGATGAAATGATTGAGGCAAGTGAAAGTCTTAATACTATTGATACACAGTTCTTACCACTTTATTTAAAGCTACTAGATGAATTACTAATTACATTCGACTTTGAATGTAGTTCACCAGAAATCACAACCCAAGACAAAAATAGCCCATTTATAAAAGCACTATCAAAACGTATTGATAAGGCTCTAAAAAAAGATGAAAGACCTGGGGCGAATCGTAAATCTCGTAATGCTAGATATTCTGAAAAAGTAAAATTAGAAGTGATTAAATATAAAGAATCATTAGAGACAATAAACTTAAATTCATTACTGCTTAAACTCACAGATACTAAAAGCAAGATTAATTCTGATTCTAAACTAAGTTATGAAATTAAAGAAAAAGCTAAACGTGAATTAGAGAGTTGTATTGAAAGTATTTCATCAGTTTCATTTCGTAAAAAAACAAACTTAAACTTTATTGTTGATAAGCTCAAAAACATACAAATAAGAAATTATGGTTATAGTGATGAACGTAAGGAATTGATACAAGAATTTATATCGAATATGTCAGAATTAAACAATTCTGTAAAAAAGTGTAATAGCGTAAAAAGTGATGATAAAAAATCTGCAAAAGATAAAGCAATTGCAATAATTTCTTTGAAGAAACAAGTTAAGGAAACTGCATTAAAACAGTATTCTTTGATAGATTTAATGAAAGCATTATAATATTTATGCTGTTTTCATTTGACTTATCTTTCTGCAATGCTTCAATACTTATAGTGTTAAGTTAAATGTTTGACTTATCACCTTTCTGTTAAGTTAAAAAAATAATCGTCTTGGCTTTCGATTATTTTTTTTCGTCTTGAATAATTGTTTATTGATTCACTAGCATTAATTTCAATTTGAAATAAAGTAACTTTCTTATGTGGTTAGGTAACCGAATAGATCGCTTTCAATTTATCTGATGACGTTGATGTCAATTTTTCTGAGGAAATTCCTGCATTAATCAATTTATCGTGCGTCTCTGATACAGCATCTATCCCTTCATCTAAATCTTGATAGTTATAGTTACTCCATTTAGCATCGGGATAAGCATTTAAAATACACTTAAAGTATGGAATATCAATGTCATTGATTGAGTGACCGATTACAACTATATCTGTCACATTCCCATATCCTTCTATTTGCTCTTTGTGGCGTTCTAGGATATCGGCTACTGGTTTATGAAACACACCAGATACTGAAGATAGATCTCTTTGAGATTCTTCAAACCAAGGTTCATCTGTCCCCTGAAAACTTTTTGATGAGGTTTTATTATGACCAAAAACTATATTTTCCTTTACCTTACCATGTATATGTAAGATGTTTTTTTCAGATATACCATATACATCTTGCAATGTGGTTGTGTAGTTAAAGTTGATGAATTTAAATGATTCTGGAAGAGCGAGTAACTTTGTTGCTACATTCACATCAATCGATCTAACCCATTCTTTAAAAGCATTGGTTATGTCATCTACTAACTCATCTTTTTTAATCGTTATTTCATCTTGAAAGCCATAGAGGAGACTAGGCTGATCAGCTAACTCTTCTAAAGAAGGTTGCAATGCAGCATTATCATGAAAACTGTCTTGATTGAAGGAACCAAGGGATTCTTCAAAGTTAGCCCATTCTGCGTCTCTATTCTCAAAATCATCAAAATAATGAGTATGTTCTTCTAGATAAGAGGAATATTGACTATAAAAATTCCAATAGCTAGTAGGTAAGCTATGCCATATGTCGAATCCATTTCCTAGAATAACTAGAGTTGTCATTTAATTTACCTTCTAATGCGATAAGGGGGAATACGGCTTTTCATTTGTTAAATATTAATACTATTCTTAAGCTCATAATATTGGTTTTAGCATTGACTAATACACTTCACCAACATATGAAAGGCGAGGAATAGTTCGTATTTCAAACGTCAGGAATAATACATTACAGAAATGGTCTGTACCATCAAAAATAGTTTGCTATTTAGAATGTGAACTACTGGCATAAAAGATATTTTTCAGTAACAAAGTTGATGAGATTACCTACCTACTAGATTCAATCCTCGTTCTGATTTCTTTTCTTTATAACCCAAAACGAATGAAATTCTGTGTAATATCG
>NZ_FPLG01000023.1:0-44113 GCF_900120065.1 Moritella viscosa | reverse complement strand
AGCATTTGACTAAAATCGAGGAGGTCTTGTTGAGATTTCAAGCCTTTTGCGGCTTCCTTTGCAAAGGCTTCAAGTTCTTGCTTTGTCATAATTACCTATCCTTAATATGATTAAGTTAATGATAGGCAATTACACAGATTTCGGGACAGGATCTTTACCTTATTCAGTCAAAACATCCTTAACTGAATGTTGTTATCCAACTAAGAGGCCAAATTAACTGTACCACTACACATCGCCATCCTATTATTACCTATTTTGTAATAGTCTTTTACCGTTTGCCCTAATTGTTCCTCCAACCCAAAGTAGTAAACTACCCACCAACAAGAAATACTTATTCATTTAAACATCCAAGTATCTCTTTGAGACAAAGCTAAACCCAAGTGGCTGACAGCAATAATTAAATATCACCCATTATGGACTGACACAGGTTCTTACTGAACCATTCCTATTGACTCAAACATCTGCATTGAGCGGTCAGATTTTTGAAATAACATTATTTAACTTTATAAATGGAGAATCATTATGAGCAATGTATTTTACATGCCACCAGTCACCCTAATGGGTCCTAATGCTATTCAATCTTTAGGTGCTGAATTAGCATCAAAAGAATTTAAGAAAGCACTCATCGTTACCGATAGCGTGCTAGTTAAAATTGGTTTGATAAGTGCTTTAACGAATGAACTAAAAGCCCATAACTTAGACTTTGTTATTTATGATGACGTCAAACCAAATCCAACGGAAAAAAACATCGAAGATGGCCTTGGATTACTCGCTAAAAGCCAATGTGACTTTGTAATCTCCTTTGGTGGCGGTTCTTCTCACGATGCTGCGAAAGGTATTGCACTTGTTGCGACTAATGGTGGTCATATCCGTGATTACTCAAAAGGTGTTCACTTATCTAAGAAGCCTCAACTGCCTTTAGTTACCGTTAATACAACTGCAGGTACAGCCTCTGAAATGACTATATTTGCCATTGTGACAATACCTGAAGATGAAACTAAATACCCAGTAGTTGATAAGCACTTTACGCCTATCATTGCGGTAAACGATTCTGAATTAATGGTTGCAATGCCTAAGTCATTAACTGCCGCTACTGGTATGGACGCATTAACTCACGCAGTTGAAGCCTATGTATCAACGGCCGCTACGCCAATTACCGATGCTTCGGCTATTAAAGCGATTGAGTTAATTGTTCAACACCTTGAAACAGCGGTAAACGATGGTGAAAACCGTCCAGCCCGTGACGCAATGCAATACGGTGAATACCTCGCAGGCATGGCGTTCTCAAATGCTTCTTTAGGTTATGTTCACTCAATGGCACATCAGTTAGGCGGTGCTTATGACCTACCACACGGTCTGTGTAATGCGATCCTATTAGCTGAAGTTTCACGCTTTAATGCTCAAATTGTTCCTGAACGCTTTGTTGATATTACTAAAGCAATGGGAATTGATACTACGGGAATGAGTCAACAACAAGCTGTTGATGCCGGTCTTGTTGCAATTGATGCACTGTCTGAAAAAGTGGGGACAAAACAACGTTTAGCAGACCTTGGTGTGACAGAAGATAAACTTGAATTTATGGCTCAAAATGCCTTGAATGACGCTTGTTCTCTGACTAATCCTCGCCAAGCAAGTCTTGCTGAAATTGTTGACATATTTAAAGCTCGCATGTAATGAATATCGACCTAAGGGAACATCACCTTAGGTCTTACGCTATCAAGTAAATGTACGCGACTAAATAGTGTGGAATATTTCAGATATTTACCTTTTAACCACATTGTTTACTTTCAGTAATTGATACTACATTTCAACAAATTCATCCAAGTGAGTGAAAATATCATAACTTGATATTAAAGTATTCACTTGGCTTCATACTAAAATAGAACGGATAATATAATGACAACATTAACGAGTAAGCCAAGCATAACCTTGATTAAAGCAGGTTCTTTTAAGTTAAATGATCTCAGTAAATTACTTGAAATTAAAGACTTAAAAAGTGACATGGCTGAAGTAGCTGTAACAAATAACTGCGCTGCATTGACGGTTGGTCATTTCACCATGTCACCAGGCGTAGAATTCGAATATTGTTACGACGCTGTTGAATATAAAGTAGTGACAAAAGGTAAGATTGTTATGCGTGATATGGATGGTAATAAGTATGTCGCTGAAGTAGGAGATGTTATTTTATTCTCTCCTGACGTGAAAGTAATTTTTGACGCTGAAAGTGATGGTGAAGCTATTTACACTGCACACCGCGAAGCATCTGCAGACTTCGCTCCGGTCAAATAGACTTTTCATCGAATAATTTATTTTAAAGCCTTGAACAAATGTGAAGTGACCCCCTTAATATCCAATTTGGTTGTTAAGGTGGTGATTAATGCTGCGATTTGGTTTTGTGTAGTGTTATAATCTTCACGCAATTGAGTGTGTTAACAACAACCTGAATAGTGAACATGATAGCAATACATACAACAACAGCCTTCATTTTGACTTAATTTCAATTTATGAGTAAGTTATGAATAAATACCTATATGTTTTACTCCCTCTGCTATTAATCGGTTGCGGTGATGGTAGTGGTAGTGGTAGTGGTAGTGGTAGTGGTTCAGGAAAGCCTGTCGTCACAACCTCTAATAACAAAATCCTTCTTACGGACTTTAGACTACAATCTCAGATTTATTTGTCTAACCCAGAGAATGATTATGCCAACAAAGACACCCTAAAAATCCTACCATCAACTAATGCTCTCGATGGTTCAGAAATCGTAGCGTGTTCTTGGGAAATTGGAAATATAAACGTTTCAGATAATTGTGAATATAAACTTGCTGAAAATGAGCACCTTTCGCCAATTACGGTTTCGGTGAAGCTCACTTACAATGGCATGACATCAAAAACATTAACTAAGACCTTTAATAAAGCATTTCCAATTGAGCAAGTATCTAATAGTTATAGTAAAGTGACGTTGTTCAACAATGGCGAAGTGCTTGAATGGGATCATATACTTGATGATAGTGAACTTGCTTATCATGCAGAACATAGATTTGAGAAAATTCCAGTCAATGAAAATATTTGCTACTAACTTTGCATTTGCAGGTATTAAAGAAGATGGCAGTTTTTATCTTTGGGGTCCCAAAACTAAAAATGATGCTCAAATAACTTCTATTAACTCGGAGGGAATCAATAAAGTCCATGCTCTGAATAAAAGTTTCATCATATTAACCAATGTTGGCAATGTGTACCTCATAGGAAAAGACAGTCATGTTGAACAATTGAACATAAGCAACATCATTAATATATTCGGAGTCAATAATAGCATCGCAACGGAATCAAGCAGTGGTGATACGTGCATTCTTAACATCGATAAAGGCACGACAACATGTGCGAGTTTGATTGGCAATATTCGCAGCTTTTCTGAGCTCAACGACTACTATTTAGGTAACTACGCAATCTTAACGGATCTGGGGTACCTCTACCGATGGGGTTCTCTTGCGAAAGAGCCAGCAGAATTAGTTGAACAAAATATAAAGAAACTGATTAATAACGATAACGCATATGCTTACTTAACACTGGATAATAGCGTTGGTGCATGGGGTAATTCGTCTTATGGTGGCTCTTTCGTCTACGATTATTATACGTTCGAGAAAAAACACTTCGAAAAGTCAAAGGTTTGCGTCAGTAAACTTTATGGCGATGATCCGGTTTGCGGATGGGGTAAAAAACAAATCACTGTACCTGCCCATTATAAACCGGTTAAGAAAGTAACCCATTATAACTTAGTTGATGCGTTAATTAATGTTAAAACTATCGTCGCTGCGTCACAATCTTTTGCAGCTTTAACACTAGATGGTAAAGTCATTACTTGGGGTAGTGTGTTTAGCGGTGGAAATATTTATTCCGATACGGTGAATCATACGAATGAACTAAACAATATTGTTGATATTACAGCTAATGTAGCCGGTTACTCGGCAATAGGTGAAGACGGAAAAGTAATATCATGGCAAGGTATATGGGATCTTGATGTCGAAATAGTGTTTGGCGAATACAATAAATATTATTACTACGATAGTAACAGGCCTAGTCACGTTAATTTTTTAGACCTTTACAGTGTGGGAGTAGTGGACGGAGTGAATCAATTCAAGAGCAATGACGGCGCATACTTATTTGCAAAAGAATACCAGTCAACTAAGAACTCTTATTCCATGGTGAACACATGGGGTTATAAAGACTTTGGTGGTGGTTTTAATTTAAAAAAGAAAAAAATTGCCGGTAAAATAGATCGTGTGATTTCTAGGAAAAAGGGGTTCACCATATATACTGACAATGGCAGCATATATGATATCGAGAATGAACGTGGTTTCAGACAGATCGCGACTTCTAGGTAGGAGACTAATATCACTGCACATAACGTAGGTTATTAAGATTCAGAACAAGATTGTGGTTCGCTAAGTGAAATCTAGCGAACTAATTTCCACCAAAAATTATTGCAGGCCCGTAGCTAACGACCATCAAACATCTCAATTAGGAATTCCGTTGTCATACACAACCCTACTTAAACTAGGCTCGTGCCGTTTATTCCGTAACCAGAGAAGGCGTTAACCCGGTTGTTGTTGTTGTTGTTGTTGTTGAACTTGTAGTCCTTTCTGTACAGTTCATAACTTTTTAAAAGTTTACTGAAATCACGCTCGAATGCCGAATTCAAAGCTTCTAATGATTGACACGCGGCCAGATAAACCCGCTATGCTGGCGATGGCAAACATGAATATTTATTCATTATCCTTGTATCTATGCCTTGGCGGATCCTGAATTGATGGGCGATATTAACCGCTCGCTCTCAATTAATAGCCAATCATCTTCAATAAATTCTCAGCAGTTTCAATCGCTTCTCTACGATTAGCAATATTCAACTTTTGATACAGATTACGAATATGAGTTTTGATGGTCGTGGACGCGACATCTAACTCTATCGAGATCTGTTCATTGCTGTAACGAGAATAAATCAAGCCAAGTACTTGCCATTCACGATGTGTCAGCGGGCTGGTGCGGATCAGTTCTGGCAGGTTGTGATTATTCAATAGCTTATGCACAAAGTCTTTATCAAAATAAATCGCGCGGTTGTGACGTTTTATCGACATTTCAGCAAGTAGCTTTTCAGCACGATAACGTTCTAACTCGGCCATATTACCTTGTTTTAATAAGCCGTTAAGTAATTCTGCAATCATTTTGGCATCAATCAAGAAATCGCAAATTGAGCTGGTGGTATTTGCCAATGTCAGTGCGGTTTTTAACTTGTCTAACGCTTGTGTTTGGTCATCGGATTGACTGTAGAACACGGCTTCCAAGGTAGCATTTTTTTGCTGTTCGAAAATCAGTTGATGACGCGTTGCTGCTTGTTGTAAATGATCGAGGATCTGGAGTGCTTGGCTATAGTTCTCCGTTAACATATAAGCGCGTGCCAGATTACGACCGTGACTCTGCGTAAAGTGATTACAGGCATTGTCTGCGACGGGTTGGCTTTGTTGCAACCACTGCTCAACTTGGCTGTTCAGCCCTTTAGCTTGCCAGTATAACAATTGAGAAAAGTTAGCATTGGCTATCCAGTCTGCATGGTAATCTGACTGATCGATAAGCTCGCCACATAAGTCGATATAACGACCTGCTTTATCCAGTTCTCCACGCGATATATGTACGCGCGCTAAGATAGCATACGATTGTAAATATTTAGATTGGCAATATTTAGGCAATACATTTAACCCTTTATGGGCGAACTCTTCTGCTAGATCTAAATGATTCCAACGCCAATAGATCTGACTACGAATACGTTGTAAAAATTCATACAAGGGCAGTTGCTGTAGATGTTGTTTGTCAGCGAGTTGGTCAGCACTGTCGAGTAATTCAAACGCGGATTGGATATGACCTTGGGCAATTAAAATCTCACTTTGTTGTAACAGCGACCATAATGCTTGCGGGTAAACATGGTACTGGCGCGCCATGCGTTCTGCTTGTTGCATCATGGCCAGTGCTCGATCTAAATGGCCGAGTACATGATTTACTTCACCAATTACCGACGTCGCTACAATTCGGCTGCGATAATTACGGGGATCTAATTGTTCTAGGGCATTTTCAGCCAGTTGTAATGCCAGTTCTGGGTTGTTTTGGTTAATTGCTACTTGCGCACGCAGGGCATTAAACTCACCTTGCTCGGCTAAGGTTAACTCGATATTACGCTGTTTTAATTCGATTAATGCTTGCGCGAGTAAATCACCAACTTGATCATAACTGTGTTGACTTTGGGCTAACCAAGCACGTAATAACGGCAGGCGGGGACTTTGGTATAAGGTATCGGGTTGCAGTTGACTAATGGTCGTTTCTAAATTGGCTAATTCACCCTGATTAAACATGTGCCAACCGTGTGCTAATAAGATCTCGGCGGTTAAGGTGCTGTCTTTGGCGCGTTGGGCATGAAACAGTGCTTGTTGGGGATTATCATGTTTTAACCAAGCGCGCGCTGCGTCTTTATGTAATTGCTTGCTACTCTGTGCAAGCTTGGTATGGCGTTGGTGTTTCAAGAAATCAGCAAATAAATTGTGGAATCGATACCAATTCTGTTCACCTTCGAGGGAGTGTAAAAATAACCCGTGTTTATCTAATGACTCTAATAAGTTATTTGCTGCTTCATTATCAAAAAACTCAGTGATTAAACTAGTATTGAAAATGGTAAAAACTGAGCATTGCATTAAAAATACTTGTAAGGATTTATCTAGTAAATCAAATACTTCTTCAGCTAAATAGTCCCACAGGTGGGATTGCTTGATTTGTGAGATCCACTCCGTCGATTCGGCCACACTGTGTTGCTTCTGTTTTACTTGCAGGGCGATTAATTGTAATGCTGATGGCCAGCCTTCAATTTTCAGTTGTAATTTTTGGACTTCAGTATCGCTCATGTTAAAGCCAATACGTTGTTCAAAAAATTGTACAATTTCTTGGTCGTCAAACGCTAATAATTCACTGTCGAGTTCGATAAGTAGATCGCGAATACGCAAGTTTGCGGTATTCAGGGGTGGCAAAGTACGACTGGTGACGACTAACGTGCAGTTCGCTGGCATGTATTTAAGAAAGAAGCGTAAGCCTTCATGGATCTCATCATTATTAATACAGTGATAATCATCTAAGACCAGATAAAACTCACTTTGATAGTTCGCTAGTTCGGCAAACAGTTCACTAAATAAATTAGGCAGCGAGCTATATTGGCGACGTTCGGCCAATGCTTGCGAATTGATGCAGGCTTGTTCGGTGACTTTGTTAATCGCTTGAATAAAATAGTTCACAAAACGAAACGTATCGTTATCGGTTTCATCGATATTAAACCAACCTACTTGACTGTGGTCTTTGAGCCATTGCGCTGCCATGGTGGTTTTACCATAACCTGCAGGTGAACGAAATAAGACTAATTTATTAAATGCTGCGTCTTGAAGATGATCTAAAATCCGGGTACGAGAGATTGAATTATGTAAGCGAGTTGGGCGATTTAATTTTGATGTTATCCACATAAGCTGTTCTTATTTGTCTGAGTATAAAGGCGAGATCGCGACTTGCTGTTTTTGATTTATATTTTCACTACCAATATTTATATAATAACTAAATCAGATATTAAAAACGGTGACAGGACTATCACTTGTTTCATTTTGCTATCTTCATATGCAGTAATAATGAGACTGGAATCACTTAAATTCGTTCATCCTCCCCCATAAATTGCGAACTCTATCACGGTGACTTACATGCCAGCCTAGAAATAGACGAGTCTACGCCTAAACCACTCCTCCTTTAATTTGTCGACGCAGGAGGATGTTGCTGTTTACGGATTAAGGCAAGATTCATCTCATTGAAAATTTATTAGTTTTAACTTTGAACCAGTAGTATTAGCATTAGGATGTAAGATGAAATCGACAGTAAAAAAAAGCTTTGATAAAACAGCATTCCAAGCCGCCGTTAATAAATACTTAACGACAAAATTAGTGACATTACCAGCGCAAGCGAGTGCGCATACGTGGCGCTTAGCGATGGAGTATGCACTAGCTGAAACAACGACGATGAATTTGCTTGCGACAGAACAAGATACCAAGATAAAAAATGCCCGCAGTGTTAATTATCTCTCATTAGAATTCCTTATTGGCCGCCTTACTGGTAATAACCTTATTAGCATGGGCTTGTATGAACAAGTCACAGTCGCAATGGCTGAGTTTGGTCAAAACCTGACTGATTTATTAGAAGAAGAGCGTGACCCAGCATTAGGTAATGGTGGTTTAGGTCGTCTGGCCGCTTGTTTTATGGATTCATTGGCAGCGGAAGAATATCCTGCGGTAGGTTATGGATTACATTATGAATATGGCTTGTTTAAGCAAAGCTTTAATGATGGTCGTCAACAAGAAGCACCGGATGTATGGCGTGATGAAACGGGTTACCCTTGGGAAGTAATTCGTCCTGAACTGGCGCAAAACGTCGGTTTTTATGGCCATGTCGAAGAGTATTTAGATCGTGATGGTATCAGTCAACGTCGTTGGGTTCCGGGTTTACAAGTAGAAGGCATGGCGTGGGATTTACCGATTGTTGGTTATAATAATAATTCTGTTTATCCACTGCGTTTATGGGAATGTCGTGCACCAGCGCCGTTTAATTTGAACCGCTTCGATGAAGGTAATTATGCTGAAGCACAAGCAAACCATATTCAGGCGGGTAATTTGACCAAAGTGTTATACCCAAATGATAATCATGACAAAGGTAAAGAACTACGTTTGATGCAGCAGTACTTCCACTGCGCTTGTTCTGTGGCTGATATTTTACGTCGTCATAAAGCCGCAGGTCACTCGATTATGGATTTAGCTAAGTTAGAGTCTATTCAACTTAATGATACCCACCCAACGATTGCCATTCCTGAGTTATTACGCATTTTACTTGATGAACATAAGCTAAGTTGGGATGACGCATGGGCGATTAGCTCAAAAACATTTGCTTATACCAACCACACCTTATTGCCTGAAGCATTAGAAACATGGGGTGAACATTTGATGAAGATGTTGTTACCCCGACACATGGAGATCATTTTTGATATTAATTTACGTCTAATGGGGATGGTGGCTGATAAGTGGCCAAACGATATTGAGAAATTACGTAAGCTGTCAATTATCCAAGAAGGGGACGAGCGTCGCATACGCATGGCCAATTTATGTGTTGCCAGTACATATGCGGTTAACGGTGTTGCGGCGATGCATTCTGACCTTGTGAAGCGTGATTTATTTCCAGAGTTTAATGCATTATTCCCTGGACGATTACAGAACGTCACTAATGGTGTTACGCCACGTCGCTGGCTGAAATTCTGTAACCCACTGTTGTCAGAGCTAATTAGCAGTAAAATTGGTAGTGGTTGGATCAAAGATCTCGACCAACTAAAACAGTTAGAAGCATTTGCGGATAATCGTGAATTCCAAACTGACTTTATGCGCGTTAAAAAAGCCAATAAACAACGTCTAGCAGATTGGGTTGCTGAACATATGGATATAACCCTTAATCCTGATGCCATCTTTGATGTACAGATTAAACGTCTGCATGAATATAAACGCCAGCATCTTAACTTACTGCATATCTTGTCTTTGTATCATCGTTTAATTAACGATGCTACTTTTACTATGCAGCCAAGAGTGTTCATTTTTGCTTCAAAAGCGGCACCTGGATATGAATTAGCTAAAGAAATTATCTTTGCGATTAATAAGGTCGCAGAAAAGATTAACAATGACCCGCGAATTGGTGATACCTTAAAAGTAGTATTTATGCCTGACTATCGTGTCAGTTTAGCTGAAATCATTATCCCTGCTGCGGATGTATCTGAGCAGATCTCAACAGCGGGTAAAGAAGCCTCGGGTACCGGTAATATGAAGATGGCTCTGAATGGTGCGTTAACAATTGGGACAATGGATGGTGCTAATGTTGAGATCCGTGAAGAAGTGGGAGACAACAATGTCTTTATCTTTGGTCTTAATGTCGATGAAGTGCAAGCACTGAAGGCACAAGGTTATAACCCTCATGATTATTATGACGCTGATAACTTATTACGTGCTTCGCTGGATCTGCTGATAGGTGATGAATTTACGCCCGGTCAACCTGGTCTACTTAATGCGACACGCCATAGCTTATTAGAAGACGGTGACCCGTATCTTGTATTAGCGGACTTTGCTGATTATGTGCAGGCTCAAGCACGTATTGATAAACAATATTGTGACCCACTGGGTTGGGCAAAAATGGCAATTTTAAATACAGCGCGTAATGGTAAGTTTAGCTCTGATCGTAGTATTCGTGATTATGCGAACAACATTTGGCAATTAAATGCGGTTAGTCGTTAAGTATTCATGGAGGATAAAATGGAACAAAGTAATGTGCTGAAAAACGTTGCTGAACAAGCGGGTATTGCAGATAGCTATACCAATGCTTGGGGTAACAATGAAGTCGTCTCTGATGAAACGCTAACACGTTTATTAGCTGCGCTAGGCTATGATACTCAATCTGAAAAGACATTACTCGCGTCGGCGGATAAAAAACACAAAACGCCAATTTTAACGGCTGTAAAAGTGGTTAAAGATGGTGAGCCCATTCATATTGATTTGAATTTGGGACAAAGCGCGAGAGTTAGTGACTTTAGCTGGCAGTTAGAAACGGAGCAAGGTGAACTTGTAGGAGGTTATCTGCAATCGCAAATTGTTGCCGATACGCGTGACGAAGGTGGGGTGCTTACTTTTTCTTTACCGAGTGATCTTACTTTGGGTTATCACAAATTACAGGTATTACGCCGTCGTCGTAAATCGCCTTACGAAATGACGCTGATCATTGCGCCCAAAGCGTGTTACAAACAGTCTTCGATTGAACAAGGCAATAAATCTTGGGGCCCAAGTGTGCAGCTGTATACTTTGAAAACCGATCATAACTGGGGTATTGGTGATTTTGGCGATCTGAAACAGCTGGTGGCCGATATTGCCGCGCGTGGTGGTGATTTTGTTGGTTTAAATCCAATACATTCTTTATTCCCCGCTAATCCGGAAGGTGCGAGCCCGTACAGCCCTTCATCTCGCCGTTGGTTAAATCTGTTATACATAGATGTGACTGCAGTACCTGAATTTGCATTATGTTCAACAGCGCAAGAACGTGTTGGTAGCAATGAGTTCCAGCAAGCCCTACATGTAACTCGTGCCACTGAGTGGGTTGATTACAGTGAAGTGTCACGTTTAAAAATGAGCGTATTACCGCTGTTATTTAGCGAGTTCCAACAACGTCATTTGGCGACTAATAGCTCTCGTGCTCAAAAATTCTTAGCATTCGTGGAGAAAGGTGGGAGTAGTTTATTACATCAAGCAAGCTTCGATGCGCTACATCAACAGTTACATGATAAAGATAAGAGTGTGTGGGGCTGGCAAGTATTCCCTGTTGAATTGCGTGATATTAACAGCGATGCGGTACAAAATTTTATTAAACAAAATCAGTCCTCGATCCAACGTTATATGTACTTGCAGTGGATTGCAGATGAACAGATCGCTGATGTACAAAAATTTGCTTTAGAGCAAGGTATGAATATGGGCCTTTACCGTGACCTTGCTGTTGGTGTTGCCGATAGTGGCGCTGAAGTTTGGGCTGATGAAGGTACTTTGTGTCAAGATGTGAGCATTGGTGCGCCACCTGATGTATTAGGGCCTTTAGGACAGAACTGGGGCTTGCCGCCGCTTAATCCAGCGCAATTAAAAGCAACGGGTTATGATGCCTTTATTCAATTATTGCGTGCCAACATGCAGCATTGTGGTGCCCTGCGTATCGACCATGTATTAGGCCTGCTACGTTTGTGGTTGATCCCCAAAGGTGAGGCTGCGACATCTGGTGCTTACATGTATTATCCGGTTCAGGATATGTTGTCTATTTTGGCGTTAGAAAGCCATCGTCATCAGTGTGCTGTGATTGGTGAAGATCTTGGCACTGTGCCTGATGAGATCGTGAGCTTGTTAAGTAACGCGGGAATTCACTCTTACAAAGTCTTCTTTTTTGAAACTGCCGAAGATGGCGGATATTTTTCACCGGCACATTACCAATCACAATCAATGGCAACACTGTGCACCCATGATATGCCGACACTACGTGGCTTCTGGCATTGTGAAGACCTTAAATTAGGCCAAACCATAGGACTATACCCAGATCAAGCACAGCTGGATGGTTTGTTTGATGCTCGTTGCAAATCGAAACAAGAAATACTCAATAGTGTTTCGTGGCACGGTAACCTGGCGGAGTCTGTGGGGCGCAATGCAAACTATGTTCCTATGGACCAAGCACTGAGTAACAGCTTACAATTACATTTAGCAGCAGGTTCAAGCAGCTTGTTAAGTTTGCAGCTTGAAGATTGGCTAGCCATGGACAAGCCTGTTAACGTACCGGGAACGGTAGATGAATACCCGAACTGGCGTCGTAAACTATCAGCCACATTGGATGACATGTTTAGTTGTCCTAATGTTAATTATTTAGCAGCAGAGTTGACTGCCGCACGTGCGAAAGCCTGTGATGAAGCAGTAAATCGCGAAGTAGTGAACAGCTAATCGTAGTAGAAAGGAAGTTTTAATGCAGTTGGTTGCAAATGTGGCTGTGATCCACAACCTTGAAGCATATTCTGGCTTGATGCCAAGTATGGAAACATTACATACCCCAAAACTTATGCACAAAGAGATGGGGGCGCAGTGTGTCAGTTTTATGCACGACGGTCAGCGGATATCGGGTGTGCGCTTTTTAGTGTTTGCGCCGCATGCCAGTAAAGTTAGTGTGATTGGTGATTTTAATGATTGGAATACTAACGATCATGCCTTGCGTCAATTGGACGCAGGGCTATGGGGTGTATTCATTGCTAACTTAAATATTGGTGAGCGCTATAAGTTTGCCATTGTGGATAGTAATGGTAAGAGCTTGCCATATAAAGCCGACCCATGGGGGGCGCATGCAGAACAGTACCCTTCATTTGCATCCTTGGTGTATCAGCAAGATAGCTATCAATGGCAGGATGATACATGGCAACAACGTGCTGTCACCGAAAAGCACAAACAAGCATTATCATTTTATGAACTCCATGTCGGTTCTTGGCTGCGTGATGCAGACGATGAGTTTTTGAATTATCGTCAATTAGCGGAAACATTGATTCCGTATTTACAAAAAATGCATTATACCCATGTTGAATTGATGCCAATTTCAGAACATCCTTTCTATGGTTCTTGGGGTTATCAGCCGATTGGACTGTTCGCCCCGACCAGTCGTTTTGGTCACCCAGATGACTTTAAACTCTTTGTGGATCAGTGTCATCAGGCTGGTATCGGTGTCATCATCGATTGGGTGCCTGCGCATTTTCCTGAAGATGATCACGGTTTAGCAAATTTCGATGGCACGGCATTATTTAATGATCCAGATCCGAAACGTGGTTGGCACCAAGATTGGCACTGTTATATTTATGACTGCGGTAAAGATCATGTACAGCGATTTTTAGTGTCGAATAGCTTGTATTGGTTAGAACAATTCCATGTGGATGGTATCCGCGTAGATGCTGTTGCGTCGATGCTGTATTTGGATTATTCGCGTAATGAGGGCGAGTGGATCCCTAACTGCGATGGCGGCAATCGTAACTATGATACCATCAAGGTATTAAAGTGGATGAATGAAGAGATTTATAACCATTTTCCTAATGCTATGACGATTGCAGAAGAGTCGACGGCATACCCTGGGGTATCGAAACCTACTTTCTTAGGTGGTTTAGGGTTTGGCTTTAAATGGAATATGGGCTGGATGCACGATAGCTTAAATTATATGAAAGAAGAACCAATTAACCGTAAGTACCATCACGATACTATCACGTTCCCGTTAGTTTATGCATTTAGTGAAAACTATGTATTAGCCTTATCTCATGATGAAGTTGTTTACGGTAAAGGTTCTTTATTGGAAAAAATGCCCGGCGATCAATGGCAAAAGTTCGCTAATTTACGTGCCTATACGGGTTATATGTATGGCCAGCCGGGTAAAAAACTTAACTTTATGGGGGCGGAGTTAGCTCAATCGAGAGAGTGGAACCATGATGGGCAACTGGATTGGGAGCTGCTACAACATGCTAATAATGCGGGTGTACAACAATTGACTGCAGATTTGAATCAGTTGTATCAGACGGAAGTTGCACTGTATCAACTTGATTGCGATCCTGCTGGTTTTGAGTGGCGCTTACAAAATAATAAAGCCGAAAGTGTGTTAGCACATGAACGTATTAGTGAGAGTGGCGAACGTATCTTGGTGATCAGTAACTTCACGCCAATACCAAGAGATAATTTCCGTCTCGGTGTTCCGAATTCAGGTCGTTATGAACTGTTATTAAACACGGACGCCAGATGCTACGCTGGCAGTAATTATCCGGTTGTCGGTAGTGCGGATAGTGAAAAAGTGCAAAGCCAGGGGCTCACAGATTCATTACGATTAACATTACCACCGTTGGCTACTGTATTTTATCGTTGGTGCGCTGCGGGATAAACGATCGATATGAATAGATCAGGATCGTAGCAAATGGAAAGGCAAGCGATTTTTGCCTTCCTTCTGCCGAGAGGTTCCATTAAACGGAAAATTCAGTAGGCAGTTACGATACAAGATTGTGTACTTTGCAACGAAGACTAAGGAAAATATTTTCTAGCGTATTCAGCCGACTTACCAAGTATAAATAGTGATGGAACGATCATCACAAAACCTAAAGAAAATATCAAATTCTGATTTTCTAACAACTCATATGTTGAATAAAAAGCAATGCACGGTAATAGGGAAATATGCAGCCTGTGGAGTTTTGGGTTGGTTATCGAGAATTTACAGTATTTTCTAATCATAATGTCCATCTTGTGATATTTAATGCGTGATATGACGAAGATTATACATATTTAAACATATGTTTAAATATGTATTCATGCTTTAGAGTAAAAATAAGCATTTCTAAGTAGTATTATTCGCTTTATAGATGTAGTTATTTATTAAAACTAGTTTCGACATTAATCATTATTATTCTATTCAATATTGATATTTATATCCTTTAGTTTTAACTGTTTTGTGACACAACACGTCACGTTTATCCTACTTGATTTATACTTATCTTGATTTTAAATATTTTTAAATAAAACCATGTACATTCAATACCTATTAGGTAATATTGTTTAAACAAAAGGAGAGGGTTAATGAAAAATATAAATGGAAAATTAAGTTTGATTATGTGCGCAATGGTCGCATCTGTGCAACCTGCTCTTGCTGAAAAGGCCGGGACGATTTATCTAAATCCCGCCGTCGGTTATCATATGTTTGGTTCAAAATCAGGTGTTGAAGACGGTGCTGCATTGGTTATAGGTGGAGAATATGTTATTAGCCCGAAGTTTGGTGCAGAAGTCAGCTACCTTTATGGTAATCCTGACATTGACGGCTCTTCTGGTGATATAGATAACGCACAATATACGCTTGATGGGCTTTACTACACATCTGAAATCGGAAATTGGCAACCATTTATCAATGCGGGTATTGGTCATGGCACATTTGATTCTGGAGCCTATGACACCAAAGAAACACAACTTAATGTCGGTATTGGTAGTCGTTATCACTTTAATGATAAATGGTCTGCACGATTACAAGCCAAGATGATTAATAGTTTGGACGATGAACGTTGGGATTCATTAATTACTGCCGGTGTGAGTTATGCATTTGGTAGTAAGAGTAAAGCGCCTGCTGTTGTGGTATTGCAGGAAAGCGAGAGTGATGGTGATGGTGATGCAATCTTTGATAAGAATGATCAATGTTTAAATACGCCAAGTGGTGTTTATGTTGATGATAATGGTTGTGCACTCGATCGTGACGGTGATGGGATCCCTGATTACCTAGATCAATGCCCTGATAGTGCGACGACTGATTCTATTGATGAAAATGGTTGTGTAATTGTAATGGAACAACCTGCATCGATGAAACTCGAAGTTCATTTCGCCAATAACTCGGCAGTCATTCCAGAGACTGCAAAAAGTAAAATTAAAGACCTTGCCGACTTGATGACGCAGTTTTTAAATGCCGATGTGGTGATTGAAGGGCATTCTGATAGCAGTGGGAAAGCTGCTTATAATAAAGTATTGTCACAACGTCGCGCCGATGCAGTACGTGATATCCTTATTCGTGAGTATGGAATTGATACTTCACGAGTATCAGCGATAGGCTATGGGCAAGAGCAACCGGTTGCTAGTAATAGTACAAAAGAAGGGCGCTTAGAAAATCGACGTGTAATGGCTGAAATTAGCTATAAATAAAGCGCATTATTGATAGAGGCTATTGTTTCGTTCGATCTAAAGATACGGCGCTCAAAATTAAAAAGCCAGCGAAAGCTGGCTTTTTAATATGTATTATTAATCGATACGAGTGTATTTATGTTTAAAACACTATAACCATAACATTTCAATGATAATTTCTGCTGTAAAATGCCTACTGAACTATATTAATAAGACCTATATTAATAAGAACTATGTTTCAAATGGATTTGGGGGATAAGATGATAAATAAAAAAAGATTTTTAATCATTGATGACTCTATCACTATCATCTCTTTAATGCGTTGGATGCTCAACAGTGCTGGTGTTTCGAATGATTTTATTGATAGTACTACTGACAGTTTAAAAGCCATTCGTTTGTTATCTAAACATCAGTATGATGTAGTTCTCTGTGATTACAATATGAATCATCACATCGATGGTGCGCTTATTTTTGATGAGATCAAACAGCGAAAATTAATTGCATCCAATACCGTTTTTATTTGTGTTACTGGTGATAGTACACTTTCGGTTGTTACACATTTTATTGAATTAGAGCCCGATGATTATTTGCTTAAGCCTTTATGCTCACAAGAGTTTATTCATCGTATTGAAAGCGTATTAGTACGTAAAGCCGTGATCGCCCCGCTATTATTGGCCATGGATAATCAAGATTATCAATTCGCACTGGAGTTATGTGATAACTATCGCACCAATAATATGCAATATGTTAATTATATAGATCGTATCTATGGTGATTGTTTATTACGTTTAAAACGGCATGATGAAGCCTTAGTATTTTATCAAAAATTTTGTGACGAAACGGACTCCATCTGGTCTGAAATCGGTTTAGGTCAAACTTACCAATCGCTAGGTGATTTGGATAAAGCTGAGAATGTGTTCAAGGCAATATTAGCCAAGCACCCCTGTCAACCTGTTGCTCGTCAAAGCCTTGCTAATTGCATGATGGTTAGGGATAAATTACCGGATGCCATTCGTGAATTTAATATTGCGCATAAAGTTAATCCTGCCAATCCACATCGTGAGCTCATACTTGCTAATTTGTATACGGCACTGCAGCAACATGATAAAGCGGCAGGTGGTTTTCAGCGCTTTATTACTAAGGTTAAAGATACTAGTCGTTATAGTTATGGCGTTGCGATGAATACTTATGTGTCACTTTTACTCGCAAGTTTATATACTGAATCGACCCAAGAACACGATGAGTTATTGAGTCAAGCGCAGTATAGAATTCATGAGTATAGTGCGAAATCTGAAGGCGATAGTATCGCTGAGTTTAATTTGTTAATTGGGCTTGGTATTCTTGCTTATATCAATGGAGATATTAAAAACGCTTTGATTGTGGTGCATAAATTAAGTGTTGTTGATAAACCTACTGTGGACTTTTATACTGAATTGAACATTGCAAGGCTATATGGTTTGTGTGGTATTCCGGACTTGTATGATGCCTCGATGTTACGTGCACAGGAACTGTGTAAAAACACCAATGAAGATATCTTAATGTTAAGTCAAATTAAGATGCTTGATGGTGCCAAACATGAAATCCAGCAACGTCTACAAGAAGGTAAAATACTGACCGAAAAAGCACAAGCACAACGTCAAGACAATGCGGCTAATCAAGCGATCTGCTATGCTTATAAAGCTTTTCACAGAGTCCCGTTTAATTATAATAATTGCCGCTTGATTATTGAATTAACGGCATTGGCAACACCCTCAGAATCCCAATCAGAAACCAGTATTCATGAACGTGAAAGTATTCTTAAATCTTGTGACTGGATCTATGAAAATGATAACCGCCCCACAACAGAAGAAAAACGTCGTACACATGAATTGTTTCATTTAGCCATCGATAAGCTGAGTTTACACATATAACGTTATAAATAATGTTGGAGTATTTATATGAACTCGAACATGCACTAACCTTTTTATTAAATATATTATTTTAAATGCGGCTAAGGTATCAGTTTTTGTCTTGTATCTACTTATAATAGTTATAAATCATTTAATTATAGATACTTTATAACATTTAGGAAATAAGTCAGCATGAAAGAGATTACTTTTAGATGGATAGATAAATACCTCATTCACCTTAGGTTACAAGAAAAATTCTATTTGCTATTCCTTCTTCCATTGCTGGCTGTGATTAATATTTCCTTCGTATTGGTGAGTGCTGCTGATAAGCAAAAAATCGATATAACGACAACACAGCTTCAAAGTACCATAAGCTTGTTAAGTAAATACCAAGTAAATGAAACCGATGCACGTTCATTATTAGTAAATAGTAATTTTCAATTTGGTCGAGGTGAATTATCTTCGGAAGTTAGCGGTATGGATTATTCGTTAGCTGTTAAAGATTTACCCCATGTATTTGATTACTTATCTAACTTTCAAATTGGCTTAACCATTGTTGTATTATTAATAGTATTGGCGAGCGTATATTACATAATGACATTCATTGGTGGTGCTATGTTTGGTATGAATCGAGCATTGGGCTTACTGGCTGATGGTGACTTAACTCATCGAATGAACTTTTTACCAGTACGTGATGAGTTTAGTACCATTGCTATTACGCTCGATAAGGTCGCTGAGCGCGAATTGAAAATGGTGCAAGAAATCCAAAATGTGAATGTACTTATTCAACAAATCAGTAACGATTTAAGCCAAAGTAGTACGTTAAGTGAATCAGAATCCGTGGCACAGCAGCGAAACCTTGACTCACTAGCTAGTGCTACAGAGCAAATGGCTGCGTCGATTCGTCAAGTTGCTACGCAAGCACAGCAAACATCAGTACAAACAGATGAAGCTCAGAGCGTTACAGAGCACGGCAGACAGCAAGTGGGTGAGACTAAGTCGGCTATGTCGACATTAGCGTGTGATATTGGAGATGCCGCAACGTCTATTTCTGAGCTAAATACCAATGCCACACGTATTGGTGATGTAGTCACAACGATTGATGCTATATCTGAACAGACGAATTTATTAGCTCTAAACGCGGCAATTGAAGCTGCTCGAGCTGGTGAGCAAGGACGAGGTTTTGCTGTGGTTGCAGATGAAGTCCGAACTTTGGCTGCACGTACTCAAGGAGCAACCGTTGAGATACAACAAATGATTAGCTTGTTTCAAGAAAACAGCGAACAGCTGCTTAATATTATCGGTACGACGGTAAATAAGGCGCGGACTAGCCAGCAATTAATGGACTCTGTGGATAATGAAATTACGCAGATTGCTCTGCGTAATCAACAGATATCAGATCGCAGTTCTGAAATCGCAGCCGCAGCTGAACAGCAGGAATCGGTCGCTATTGATATCGCGACAAACGTTGAACAAGTACGTAATCAATCAAACCAAATTGGTGATGTAATATTACAGTCAACCACATGTATCTTGAAGTTAAAACAGCAGGCGCAGGCATTAAGTTATTTAACTGCTGATTTGAAGATATAAATGGTTAATAATATAGCGTTTTAATGTTTTGGAAGAGGTGAACAGGCTTCTATTTTGTTTTATTTTATATATAATAGATATTATGAAATGTCCTTGTAGCTCAGCTGGATAGAGCAAGCGCCTCCTAAGCGCTAGGTCGGAAGTTCGAATCTTCTCTGGGACACCATTATTTTATGCATATAGCACTTATACATGTAGTACTCATACACACAGGAGTGTGTATGAGTTGATACTTATTTCTGCTATTAATTGTAATTATTGGACTATCACGGTTTAACTTCTATATCTTTACCATCACATCTTCCATTGCTAAACGTGATTTTGGTGGGGCGATATTGTAATCATTTTCAGCATCTCGATAACCAATCGCTAGTGCCACATCACTAACGTAACCATCTAGTTCTACAGCAAACTCTTTACTGATTAATTCGCTATCAATTCCTTCCATTGGCGTTGAATCAATATTCAGGCGTGCTAGCGTATGCATTGTATTACCTAACGCAAGGTAGGTTTGTGCTTTAGTCCAAGGCGCGGTATTGCCATGTTCATCTGTATTTAGTTCAACAAAAGCAAATGCACCAAAGGCGCCTTCTTTGTCTTCTGGCTTAGTACGTTTATCTGCAATACCTTTATCGATAACTGCTTCATAGTTTGCACGGGTATACGCTGGATTATGGGCAAAAATAATAATGTGTGATGCACTAAAAACATGTGGTTGGTTAAACTGAAATTTATTGGCAAAGGTATTATACATACGCTGTTTTGCTTCATCGCTTTCTATCACAATAAACTTCCAAGGTTGAGAGTTAATTGATGATGCAGATAAACGCATTGCTTCCATAACCACGGCAAGTTGGTCTTGCGATATTTTTTTTGATGAATCAAATTTTTTGGTTGTGTAACGATGGCTAAGATCTTTGATAATTTGGTGAGTCATAAATAAACCTTAATAATAAATTGGCACTGTTAATTTGTACTTACTAATAGCGTAAGTCTGAATATTGATGAATGTATGTTACTTATGCAATTTTTGTTATTTCATTTAATGTGAAAGTTGCGACGGCCCCTTCGGTTGTTTGCATATACATTTTTAAATGTGGGCTATTTAGGTGTTTTTGCAATAGCTCATGACTCGCCCAATTTTCAACGAAAGTAAACAGAGCTGGGTTGTTATTGTCTTGATGCAAATCGTATTGGATACAGCCTTCTTCAAGTCGTGTCGGTTCAATCAACTTTAATAATTCTGTTTTTACTAACTCCATTTGATCTGCTTTAGCTTCGATGTTTGCAATAATTGTTAGTGGGGTTGGCATATTATCGTTCCCTTTTATTGACGATACACATTAGTGAATGGGGACATTATCCTTGATTATTGCTATTCTAAAAACATGGTAATTAAACTAACAGTTTCAAAAGTTATTTGATAATGAATATTCAAGATCTCACTCTTTTTGTGCGAACAGCGCAAACATGCAACATCACCGCATCAGCTCTGCAGTTAGAGATGACAGCTGCAGCGGCGAGTGCTGCGTTAAAACGTTTAGAGAAACAACTCGGCGTTCAACTTTTTATTCGTTCGACACGTAAGTTACGCATCACCGCAGAAGGTGAACGCTATTTAGTACATTGTACTGAGGCTTTAGCGGCATTAGAAAAAGGTAAATCCTCATTAAATGAAATGCAGGGTAAAATTGCCGGTGAAATACGCTTATCCGCGTCGTCAGATTTAGGACGTAATATTGTTTTACCTTGGCTAGATGAGATGATGGATGCTTATCCTGAGTTATCTATTCAGTTCAATGTTAGCGATTATTTGGCTGATTTCTATCATGACAAAATTGATATGGCGCTGCGCTATGGCGAACCCGAAGACTCCTCGTTGGTTGCTTTTCTCATTGCTAAAATAGATCGTGTCGTCTGTGCATCACCAGCCTATTTAGCGAAATATGGTGAGCCTAATCATCCTAACGACTTATCACAACACAACTGCCTGCTCTATCGTCTTGGTGAGCGTGTTTATGATACCTGGCCATTTGTTGATAGTACTGGAAACAGTGCTGGAACAAATAGCGGTAAATACAAGGTAAAAGTGACTGGTAATCGATTAAGTAACGATGCTGATGTCGTCCATCGTTGGGTTGTCGCGGGCAAGGGCATTACGATGAAGTCGCGGTTAGATATGGTGGCTGACTTACGTGCGGGTAATGTTGTTGAACTTCTGAGTGATTTTAATTCGCCGCCCATTAACTTATGGCTAATTTGTCCTAACCGTACTCAGGTTACCCCGGCGATGTTGATGTTGCGTGATTTGCTACGCCGTAAGTGTGAAGCTGAATTAAGTTAGCTCAGTCTGGCGCTACATCTAGCCAGTCAGGTATGGTAAAGTGATTTCATCTATATTTTGTTAATTAAGCTGTATAACAAGGACTTTTATGACTATTGGTATTGGTGGTTCAACTGCGGAATTAGAATTAGCTAAACTCGCTGATATGACTGCAGACGTTAAAGCTATCTCGTTACAAGAATTTAATGAACGCATTGAAAGCGCACAAGCAATCATGCAACGTGAAGGCATTAAAGCTGTATATCTTAATGCGGGCACAAACCTGTATTATTTCACGGGTATGCGTTGGGGTGCTGGTGAGCGTATGGTTGGTGCTATTTTACCTGCGCAAGGTGAGTTACAGTTTATCGCGCCACACTTTGAACAAGATACCATTAATGAATTTATGCAGGTACAAGCTCCACTGCATTGCTGGCATGAACATGAAAGTCCTGCACAATTATTTGGTGATATTCTCGCTAAACTTGATATTGCCGACGGCACTGTTGGTATTGACGAAGCGACTGCTTTCTTTATGTTTAACAATATTCGTCATGCGTATCCGCAGTTTGAATATATTGATGCTAAGGTTGTGACGGCTGGTTGCCGTCAGCAAAAATCGGATACTGAGATTGCTTTATTACAACGTGCTAAAGACATGACGTTAGAAGTACATAAAGCGGCTGCACGTATTTTACGTTTAGATATTTGTACGACGGAAGTGGAAGAATTCATTCATCAAGCACATAAAGTGGTTGGTGCACTAAACGGCTCTTATTTCTGCATCGTATTATTTGGTAAAGCCAGCTCGTTCCCGCACGGTGTTAAAGATGCACAATTCTTGAAACAAGATGATGTGGTATTGATTGATACCGGTTGTCAGTTACACGGTTACAATTCTGATATTACCCGCACTTATGTATTTGGTGAAGCAAGTGACGAAGTACGCGCTGCTTGGTTAAGTGAAAAAAATGCGCAACAAGCCGCGTTTGATGCAGCACAGATTAATGTTGCTTGTCAGGATGTTGATGCCGCGGCTCGTGTTTCACTGGAAGCAGATGGCTTTGGACCGGGTTATGATTTACCGGGGTTACCGCATCGTACTGGTCACGGTATTGGTTTAGATATCCATGAATGGCCATATTTAGTCGGTAACGATACCACACCATTGGCGAAAGGTATGTGTTTCAGTAATGAACCTATGTTAGTGATCCCTGGTAAGTTTGGTATTCGTTTGGAAGATCACTTTTATATGACTAATGCGGGACCTGAATGGTTTACTCAACCATCGTATTCGATTGATGACCCATTTGGTTATCAAGCTTAGTTTTTTAAATAATAGTTATAAGTTAAGAGCTATAAATTAAACGTCATAAATTTAAACGACGAAAGCCCGCGAGACTAATTTCGCGGGCTTTTTTTCAACAGTATGAATTATTTGCTGTTAGCAACGTGTGTTGCAATCACATCCATCAGTGTTGGCGATAGGCAATCATAAGATTCAAGACCTAATGCATTCAAACGTGATCTGATTGCTGTCATGTCTTTTGGATCTGTACCTGTTTCAATGATAGATGAAACAAAGGCGGCAAACTCAGGTGCTGACCAACCTTTATCGGCAGATAGCTCGGTATGAACGAAATCTAGACCAAAGAATGGGTGTGTTCTATCTTCAATACGACCATACATGTGTACACCACAGACATTACACGCAAAACGTTGGATTGTTGCTGTGTCATCAACAACTTTTAGTTTTGAACGGTTGCTTGTTACGCTTAACTTATCTTTTGACACAACTGCAACTTGTGAGAAAAGTGCGCCTTTGGGTTTCCAACATTTTGAACAACCACAAGCATGGTTATGTGCTGTTTGGCTGTCGATTTTTACCGTAACTGGATTACTGCTACAGTGACACTGTAATGAGCCACCACTAAAGCCATTCGCCGTTGGGCTTATACCGTTGTCCATTGCTGGGTGGATCTTGGTGCTACTTGTTGGGCAAAATGCGTTTTTATAGGTACTTACAATTTTATTTATCATATTCAATTCCAATTAGTTTGATGCGGGTGCGAAAGATGAATCTGCGTTTCTATGTGCGGTATAGATTGCTTCACCATCACTTTCAGCATCAAAAATAACGGTTACATTAGGAGAGAAAAGGATCACATCGCCAACTTCTGCAACATATTTATTATCTTGCTTGTCACGTACGACTATCTTACCTTTGGTGATAACTTTGTATTCAACGGAGTCGTAAACGTACTCGAATTCAACACCCGGTTGCATAGCAAAATGACCAATGGTCAATGCATTGCTATTTTTGGTTACGGCAACTTCGGCCATTTGGCTTTTTAGACCCTCTACTTCAAGTAATTTACTTAGATCATTTAATTTGAATGAGCCAGATTTAAACAGGAAAATACCAGGTTGAGTTGTTAATGTTGACATCTAATATCCTTTATTTAATCAAATCACATTGTGTGAATTATTTAATTTTTAATGTGGTTTATGTTTGCGATGACAAGCATTCTACATTTGGATAAGAACAAAACAATATGCTAAAACGGTAAAAGATTATTACATGTGTGGTGGTAATTGAATTTTAAGTTATTGTTTGTTTTTTTAATTATCGTTGTTGGCTTGGTGGTTTTGATGACGAATTGATGAGTTTAATTGCTATAATTGAAACAAAAAAGGAAGCGCAATGGCTTCCTTTGTTGACGAATAGGCATGTGAGTATGATTATTCGTTAGTATCTTATCCGATAATATTAAATCGAATGATTAAGCGAAGTGCTTATCTAATTCTTCGCTACCACCGATGTGTTTACCACCGATATAGATTTGTGGCACAGTACTGCGACCTGTTACTGCACGTAGGCTCACTGTTGTTGCGTCTTTACCTAATACCACTTCTTCGTAGTTTAGACCTTGGTCGATTAAGGTTTGTTTTGCTTTTGCACAGAACGGGCAACCCGGTTTAGTAAATACGGTGATTGACTCTTGTACTTTGTACTCAGGAGCTAGATAACCTAGCATAGTATCAGCATCAGAAACGTTGAACGGGTCGCCTGGTTCGTCAGCTTCGATAAACATTTTTGCTACCACGCCGTTTTTAACCAGCATGCTGTAACGCCATGAACGTTTGCCAAAACCGATGTCAGATTTGTCGACTAACATGCCCATGCCTGCAGAAAATTCACCGTTACCGTCTGGAATGAAGGTAATGTTTTCTGCTTCTTGGTCATCTTTCCATGCGTTCATTACAAAGGTATCGTTTACTGATACACATAATATGTCATCAACGCCATGTGCTGAAAATACGTTAGCTAATTCGTTGTAACGTGGTAAATGGCTTGAAGAACACGTTGGTGTGAATGCACCCGGTAAGCTAAATACGATTACTGTTTTGTTAGCAAAAAGTTCTTCTGTTGTGCGGTTAACCCATGCGTCACCTTGGCGAATAGGAAATGTAACTTGTGGAACCGCTTGGCCTTCTTTTGATACTAATGTTGTCATAATATATTCCTTCACGTAGCTATTAATTAAGCTAACTTGTTTGTTTTATATAAAGTAAATTTGGTGAAGACGTTGTGTCTGTGTCGTCTTGATGTAGCTATTATGCAAAAAAAAATGTGATACTCACAATCGATTAAACCTTGACTTTTGATAGGTTACCCCTATTGCTCGCGGTGAACATTGGAATTTTTATTTGTTTTAGCTACGGATTGAATCTTTGAGTGTTAGATCCAACCCATATAGCAGGGGGAATTATAGAAGGAACTGATAGGGAATTAGTGCTGCATTTTTGTTGCTAACGCTATGCGATTCCACATATTAATGGTGACAATTTGCATAATACACTGTGCTAGTTTTTGCTCACCGAGTAATGCAAGGCAACGACTATAGGTTTCATCTGATACACCAGCAGCTGAAATGAGCGTGACTTCTTCTGTTAGAGTCAGTATTGCACGTTCTGTATCACTAAATAGTGATGACTCTTGCCATACTGACAATGCATAGAGGCGTTGTTCTGTTTCTCCATGTTTACGTGCTTGCTCGGTATGCATTTGCACACAGTAAGCACAATTGTTGGTGATCGATGCTTTGATCTTGATGAGTTCTTTTAATTTAGGCTCTAAATCCGTATCACTAAGATAAGACTCTAGGTCTAACATTGCTTGAAAAGCAGCTGGTTCTAGTTCACTGATGTTGATTCTGTTGCTCATAATATTACCTTCATAGTTGCTGTTGGTTAATGATGACGTTATTGTATGGTGTTTCATTTATGACTGGAATATACATAAAAACTGAAACAGTTTTGCGTTTTATACAAAATTGTTTTTATATAAACTACATTAGGACCCATGCAATGCTTAATTTAATCCGTGTATTTATCAAGGTTGTTGAGCTAGGTAGTTTCTCTAAAACTGCAGCCGTTTTGAATATGGCCCCGTCTTCAGTGGCGCGTAATATTGATAATCTTGAGGGCGAATTAGGCGTAACTTTATTTAAGCGCAGTACTCGACAGTTATTATTGACTGAAGATGGTCAGCAATTTTGTGAACGGGCTGAGAAGCTGTTAGTAGATGCGGATGATTTGGTGTTGTCGATGCAAAAAGTAAATCAAGAGCCAGAAGGACTACTGAAGATATCGGTTTTTGAGAGTTTTGGTCGTCAACGAATTTCACCCTTATTACCAGAATTTTTAGCGCGCTATCCTAAGGTTAAAATTGAGATTGAGTTAGATAATCAAGTCATCGATTTGAATGGTGAAAATGTGGATCTAGGTATTCGCATTGGTCGTCCAAGTGATTCAAATTTACATGCTCGTATATTACTGACTAACCATACGATCTTATGTGCGTCACCGGATTACCTTGCGAAATTTGGCGCACCAAAAATACCTGCGGATTTAAGTGAACATAATTGTCTGACATTGGCGAATAGCCGTCAGCGTTGCTATTGGCATTTTAAGAAAAACAAGCAAATAACCAAAGTCGCAGTGCAAGGTAATTTAAGTTCTAAAGACGGTAGTCCGTTATTAGAAGCGGCATTACATGGTGGTGGTATGTTGTTAATGTCAAAATGGATGACGGTGGACTATATAGACAAAGGTACGCTGGTGGAGTGTTTACCACAGTGGCAGGCATCTGCGTACGAAGGGGCGAGCGCTGAAGTGTATGCGGTTTACCAAGGCAGTAAATTTCAACGACCTGCATTAAGGGCGTTTATCGATTTTTTGGTAGAGAAGGTTAAGTAACGTTATTTACGATTATAAAAATTACAAGCCACTAAACCAATTATACCCTTGATCTTCCCAGTAACCACCTTGATGAGTTTTATGGACACTAATACGGGTAATAAATTTTGCATTTTTAAAACCTAATTTGACAGGAATTCTTAGTCTTACCGGGGCTCCAAAAGATTGACTCAAAGGTTGGCCTAGAAAGTTTAAGGCTAGAATAGTTTGTGGATGCATAGCTGATGCCATATCAATACTTGTATGGTAACCGTCAGCGCAATCTATGCGTACAACTGTATTATGAAAGTCAGCCTCAATTCTATGTAGCAATAAATGAAGGGGTACACCTGACCATTGACCTACAGCACTCCAACCTTCAATACAAATCATACGTGTGATCTGTGCCTCTTGTTGCATACTTCGAAGATCAAATAAAGAGAGTGGGGTTTTATTCTTAATTAATCCACCTAATTCTAAGCGCCAGGTATCAGAGTTTAATGCGGGTGCATAAGCTTCAGGATAAAAGCCATTGTAAGGAAAATTTTGAGAAATTTCTGATTCAGTAAATGTTGGTGCCATACGGTCAGCCGATAAAATAATGCCTTGAGTAATATCATTCCATGTTGAAGATGCCGTTAATATTTTTTCACGAAAATTCGGTAGTAATGATAAACTTCCTAGTGTGCCTCCTGTGATGGCTAAAGCTCCTAGTCCGCTCAAAAATCCACGTCGCGATAATGTCAGTTGTTTATAAGTCATTATTAATATTCTTAGTATCATTTACTAAATTTTTATTATTCTGTACGTTTTTTTTCGCAGAAAATATCATGCTAAGTAATGTTGAAGGAACCATAATTACCATAGATAAATGTACAATAATGAAAGTTGAAATACTTACCATTGCCCAAAAATGTACACGCCTCATATTTTCATACCCACCTACAATGTAATTAATTACCTGAAATTGAACTGGCTTCCATAGTCCTAAACCAGACAAGATTAAAACAATAAAAATGCGGTGAGATAAAACATACGTTGAATATGGTTATATTCACCAATGTAATGTTTTAAGTTAAAGGTTAAGACTTGTTGTGTTTCATTAACTATTTTTTTTATTGAAATAGGCCACAAATTGGGTGCTACCGTTAACGATAATAAACGGGAAAGAACAAATAGAATGCTAGAAAAAACAAATAGCCATATTAACAGAAAATGCCATTGCAGTGCTTCGGTTAAATATCCTCCTAAAGATAAACTTACAGGGAAGCTAATAGGATAAAGAGGGGATGCATTAAATATAGCCCAGCCACTCGATATTAAACCGATAACAGAGATTGCATTAAGTGCGTGTAATATACGTATTAACCCAGAATGAATTGGCATGCTCTATCCTTATTTAATATCGACTTATGCATTAATAATATAGAGATAGATCATCCATATGAAAATAGATGAACTATCTTAGTTGTAAAGCTAAATAGGAGGAAGAGTTCCTTTTTCATGAATAGCTATTAGATCTCCTGCTAAGGTACAGCCAGATACTTTTGCAAAGATAATCATGTTGTCGCCGACTTTAATTCTATGATTTTTTGATGGTGCAAAGGTTGTTATTTTCGTTGTTAAAGGCACAAGTACTTTTTGTGTTTCTTCGCCAAAACGGACAAGTAAGATACGTTCATTATTTGAAGTATTATTAACTACTTGTGCAAGTGTGGCGTTCGTCATTTTACTTTCTGAGGTTAAATCCCAGTCTCCAACACCTTCATTAAAGCCGTGCATTGCTTCAGGGAAAACATTTATTCCTAATGCGCGTCTTGAATTTTCACCAAATGGTACTGATGGTATTGATAAATAAGCATTTTTAGGGATGTCTTCAAATTTAATATCTTTGAACAATAAGACAGTAAGGGTATCAAGTAACTTAATTTCAATTTTCTGACCTGATGATGTTTTAATTGTTGCAAAGTTATTATCTAGCTTAACTAACTGACCGCGTATACGTAATCCTTCCGCATTAGCAGTTGAAATAAAGCTCAGCGTAACTAGTAAACAAATTACTAGTAATTTACAGTTTTTTAATAGGTTCGTTCTCATTATTTTCCCTATGGTTTTTTAAAATTTTGCTAGGCCATCGTAGCAAGCTAGTTAATAAGTCGATATTGGGTAAATGCCCTATAGTAATTTACGATGAAAAGTTTAAGATGATTGAATGAAAGAATTAACTTATAAAGAACAATTCGTTGGTGCCATTGCTTTTGCTGGTGATCTTAGTATGGGGCAACCTGTTGAGCATTCACCAAGAGTAACCGTATTAGCGGTAAAATTGGCAAAACATCTTAAAATCAATCCAAGTAATATTGTTAATATTGCTAGAATTTCATTATTACGTTGGGCTGGGTGTACAGCCAATGCAAGAGAGTTTTCATACCTTCTTGGTGATGATATTAGAGGGCGAGCTGAAATGTTAGCTGGAAGAAACCCTTTTGTTAATTCATCAATAGCATCATTATCAGATCATATTATCCCTTTAGCTAATGCCCATTGTGAAGCTATGGCTACCATTGCTGAGCGTGCAGGTATTTATGCTAAAGGCGTATCTAGCGATGAAATGTGCTTAGATGCGTCAATTAATGATTTATTTGAAAATTGGGATGGCTCAGGTTATCCAATGGGTAAATCAGGTGAAGATATTGATCTTTTGTCTCAAATTATTACGGTTGTTAGTGATTTAGAAATTTTTACTAATCAATATGGTGTTCATCGCGCTATTTTATTAATTGATAGTCGAGCAGGTAAAACACATGATCCTTTTTTAGTTAGTACTGTAGTTAAACATGCTTCAAAATGGTTAAGTGAATTAGAACATATAAACTTACTTGATGAGGCTATTCGTTTTGCGGAATTATCATCAACCAATTCAGTTGAAGAACTAGATAATATAGTTACTTTATTTTCAGATTACGCAGCATTAAAGCAACCAGAAGAAATTAAAATTTCTCGTATGTCAGCAAAGTTCGCAGATGATATTGCTAGGAAATTAGGCTTAAGCAAAGAAAAAAGACTTTGCATCGTGCGTGCTGCAAAATTACACCGTTTAGGCTTTGTAGCTCTTTCTAATAGTACGTTATCGGCAAGAACTAAAAACGAAGATTTTCGTTTGGCTTCTTATTGGACTGGGAGAATACTTAATAAAGCACCTGATTTAACTAAAGAATCTCATTTAGCCTCAATGGCATTTGAACGTATTGACGGTTCAGGACATTATCGAGGTTTAGCTGCAAGTTCTTTACCGATTGAAGCCAGAATACTTGCAACATCAGTATTATTATCTGAATTACTTAGCTGTTCGAATATTAAAGAAACTGCCATTAAAAGATTACAAGAGCTTTCATCTCAAGGGAAATTGGATGATAGCGTTGTTGAAATAGCTTGTCTGGTAGTTGATGGTGTAACGACTAGTAATACATCAACTATTAATTTAACTGAGCGAGAACAGGAAGTTTTACAGCGTATTACTAAAGGTTTATCGAATAAAGAAGCGGCAAGGTTACTTGAAATTTCACCTAGAACAGTAGGTGCACATTTAGAAAATATTTATAAAAAATTGTCGGTTTCAGGTCGAACCGCAGCTACAATGAAAGCATTAGAGTATGGTTTAATTTAATAGCCTTATTAGATTTTCATATAAAACAAACAGCAAATAAACCTAGATGTTAAGTCAATTTTTGATGTGGAATTTAAGCACTTGTAAAAAGTAGAGGGAATTTATAGAAAACTTATTAACTAAGCCTGAAGGTATGTAATGGTCAACTCAAATCGGACACTTGCTTAAGCTATTTTTCTTAATATCTGTTGCTCAAATTCCATCGGTGATAAATACCCCAATGTCGTATGTGGCCGCTTGCTGTTGTAATAAGTAAGGTCATCCAAAATACAGAGTTCAGCGTTTTTCTTTGTTCTCAAGCGATAGTAATGCATATGCTCGTGTTTGAAGCTTCTAAAAATCGCTCTGTTGGTGCATTATACCAACACTCACCTTTGCCGCTCATGCTGGGTATCATCTCCATTGTCGAAAGCATGTCCTGGTACTTACCGCTTGCGTATTGGCTGCCTCTATCTGAATGATGCATAACACCAGCATTGGGTTTTCGTCGCCAGTAAGCCATCTGTAGCGCCTGTAAACACATTTCTGGCAATACTTCATCAGCAAGTTTAGCGTTGTCTTTACGTAGCATATCAAGTTCATTATGTTCAGGTAGGTTTAAGCTTTCTTGTTTTTAGCGTCTGAATTGCCATATTTTCTTGATGCCATAAAAAACCGCCTTACTTAGCTTATATATTAAGCATAGTTAAGACGGCTTCAGTATGTGACTTTATTACTCACCCACATTTTTATAATCTTTAAACCAGTTGCTACTCTACAGTTACCGCTTTAGCAAGGTTACGTGGTTGATCCACATCAGTCCCTTTAATCAATGCAACATGATATGAAAGCAGCTGCATTGGTAAGGTATAGAAGATCGGCGCTGTAATTTCACTTACATGCGGCATAGTGATGATCTTCATGCCTTCTGATTCAACAAAACCAGCGTCAGCATCTGCGAATACATAAAGTAGGCCGCCACGTGCACGAACTTCTTCAATATTCGATTTTAGCTTTTCTAATAATTCATTGGTTGGTGCGATAACTACAACAGGCATGTCAGCGTCAATGAGGGCTAAAGGACCGTGTTTTAATTCACCCGCTGCATATGCTTCTGCGTGAATGTAAGAGATCTCTTTAAGCTTAAGCGCTGCTTCCATAGCGATAGGGTAGAACTCACCGCGACCAAGAAATAAAGTATGGTGCTTGTCAGCGAAATCTTCAGCCAGTGCTTCAATGTCTTTATCAAATGATAATGCATTTTCAATTTGTGTTGGTAATGCATGTAGTGCCGTTACGATTTCAGCTTCTTTAGTTGCATCGATAACGTGTTTTTGTTTACCTAATGCGGTTACAAGCATTAATAATGCTGATAATTGTGTCGTGAATGCTTTAGTTGAAGCAACACCAATTTCAGTTCCTGCACGGGTCATAAATGCAAAGTCTGATTCACGCACTAATGAAGAACCGGCCACGTTACAAATGGTCATTACAGCCATGTAACCTTTTTCTTTCGCCAAACGCATTGCTGCTAACGTATCTGCGGTTTCACCTGATTGGGATAACGTGATCAACAGGCTATTCGGACGTGTTACAAATTTACGGTAGCGGAATTCAGATGCGATTTCGACATCACAACTTACACCTGCTAATGATTCAAACCAATAACGGGCTGTCATACCTGCGTTGTAAGACGTACCACAAGCAATGATTTGAATGTGTTCGACTTTCGCTAAGATCTCTGCTGCGTTAACGCCAATACTTTCTGTAATAACGCTGTTAGCTGTCAGGCGACCTTCCATTGTATTGGTTAGTGCTATAGGTTGTTCGAAGATCTCTTTCTGCATGAAATGGCGGAATTTACCTTTATCAGCAGCGTCATGCTCTGCATTCGATTCCGTTACTTCACGTGTTACTGGATTACCATCAATATCAAATACTGACACATCTCGACGCGTAACTTCAGCCACATCACCTTCTTCAAGGTACATGAAACGGCGTGTAACATTAAGCAGTGCAAGTTGATCGGATGCTAAGAAGTTTTCGCCTACACCTAAACCTATCACAATTGGGCTGCCTGAACGTGCCACAATTAATTTACCTGGTTCGAGACGGTTTAGTACTACAGTACCGTATGCACCTTCTAATTGAGCTGCTGTTTTTTGAACTGCATCAAGTAGGCTATCTGTTGAACGTAATTCCCATTCAACAAGATGCGCAATGACTTCAGTGTCTGTTTGAGATTGGAAAATATAACCACGTTGTTGTAATAATTCACGTAACACCTCATGATTCTCAATAATACCGTTATGTACTACTGCAATATCACCTGATACGTGTGGATGTGCATTTGCTTGTGAGGGTTCACCATGTGTTGCCCAACGCGTATGGGCGATACCAGTACCGCCAACAGGCTGTTCAGTGTCAACGGCATTTGCTAGCTCTTGTACTTTACCTAGGCTACGTACACGCTGCAGGTTATTCTCTTGATCAACAATAGCAACACCTGCAGAGTCATAACCGCGGTATTCTAAACGACGTAAACCTTCAACTAAAATTTCAGCTATATCTCTTTGCGCTACTGCACCAACAATGCCACACATGGTCTTCTCCTAAATGTATAAACTTTTTAAACAAGTAATAACCACGTGATAGTGCTGTCTATCGATCCGTGACGACGTTCGTCCTTATACAACTTGTTTTAATGATTTTGAAAGCGAAACTTTTATCATTAAAATATTCAATCGTAACTTAACATTGAATGTATTAGTTACGTTTCATTTAAATATAGTGCGTAATAGTGATTTATCTAGTTTCACTTACCCACTACATGGCTTGATTTAGCAATGAATACCAACTAAGTTTCGTAGTTTCGGTATTTTAGTTTCGTTTGTTTCGTTTGTCCATCTAAAGTTGTAGGTAATAAGTGGTTTGAAACAAAGTAATGAAACAAAGCTAATGAATTAAGAAAAAAAGTAGCATGCTAAGGATCGCTGTCAGTAAGGTATTACGCGTAATCAGAATAAGTAGTACCGCAAAAATAGCACCAATCAGGTAGCTGTTATCCAAATTTAGGTGCAAGGTATTCTCTTGGATAAATACAATCGGCGCTAAAATAGCGGTGAGTACGGCCGGGGCAGAATAACTTAAAAACTTAACTACACTGGGACTAAGACGCAATGGTAACTTAGGTTCAATGAAAATATAGCGACTGATGAAGATAATTACAGTCATTAGTATAATGGTAAGCCAGATCATAAGCCGTCTCCAGGTCTGGTTAATATGGTTTTATTCGGATGCGTTTCATGGGTTAATTTGGCTGTCAACATACCTGCGCTCATGCCAGATAAGGCCGCAATTAATAATCCCCCGGGTATATGAAACAGTTCGCAAAGTACCGCAGTCACTAAAGATACTAATACACTAACTAAAATGGAGGGCGTCTTAATGGAAGGGACGACTAGAGCAATGAAGGTTGCTGCAATGGCGAAGTCTAAACCGAGTTCATCTAAATTAGGGATCCGTTGACCAGCAAAAATACCGACCGCAGAAGCAATATTCCAAATAAGATAAAAACTAAAGCCACCCCCAAATGCAAACCAGCGGTCAAATTTATGCTGTTTGGTTTCACTGCATACGGCAAACAATTCATCGGTGAGTAAGAAACCTAATGTTAATCGCCACCGTAAAGGTAGAGGACTCATTTGATGACGCATGGCCATACCATATAAAAAATGGCGAGAGGTAATGAGCAGGGTAGTTAATAGAATACTCGCCAGTCCAACACCTGATTTGATCATCCCTACTGCAACAAGTTGTGCTGCGCCTGCAAACACAATAGCCGACATCGCTTGGCTTTGAATGACATCTAGCCCTGCTTCAATGGCATAAGAGCCTGCTAAAATACCCCAAGGGATCACCGCAATACTTAACGGCATTGCCGCCGCTGCGCCTTTTAATGCTGATTTTAGTTTAGATGGTGACGCTTGTTCTGAGTTGGACTGTTGATCCTGCATCGCGTTATCCTTGTGATGGCGGTGGTGCACTGTATTCGAGAATATAAAAATACGAAAGGTAATAAAAAACCCAGCGAACTGGGTTTTTAATCGTCATACCTATGAAGATATATTACTTATGATTTATCAGCAATCAATTAGTGCTGCGCTTTGTGTTCGCCGCTGCCAAAGTGCCAATCATAGTGGAAGCTTTGACTTGTATCTTGATCTTTACGACGGTAAGTATGGCCACCAAAGTAATCACGCATTGCTTGAATAAGGCTTGCTGATGAATCTGCTTCACGGTAGCAATCGTAGTAGCTCATTGCAGCGCTAATCGATGGCATCGGCATACCTTGCATGATCGCTTTCGCTAATACTTCACGCCATGCCATTTGGCTTTCAGCTAATGTTGTTGTGAAACGGTCCGCTAACATTAAGTTTAATAACTCTGGTTCAGCTTGGTAAGCTTTCGAGATATCATCTAAGAAGTGAGCGCGGATCACACAACCTGCACGCCATATTTTTGCAATTGCAACGTAATCAAGTGTCCAGTTATGTTCTTTTTGTGCTGCTGACATCAATTCAAAGCCTTGTGCGTAGCTACAAATTTTTGAACAATAGAGTGCGTCAGCCAGTTTTTCTAACCACACGTTGCGGTCTTCGGTTGTTACCGTTGGACCTGCAAGTTTAGTCGCGCCAACCTGGCGGATAGATTTTTGTGTACTTAGGCAACGGGCAAATACAGATTCTGCAATTGCGTTTGCTGGCACGCCTAGCTCGAGTGCTTCACGTGCAGTCCAGTTACCTGTCCCTTTTTGGCCTGCTTGATCCATAATCACGTCAACCATAGGTTTACCTGTTGCTTCATCAACAACTTTAAGGATATTACCTGTGATTTCGATTAGGTAGCTTTGTAATTTACCTTTGTTCCATTTGCTGAATACTTCGCCAACTTCAACTGCAGACATACCTAAGATTTGACGCATGAATTGCACAACTTCAGCAATCATTTGCATATCTGCGTATTCGATACCGTTGTGTACCATTTTAACAAAATGACCTGAACCGATTGGACCGATATATTCAGCGCAAGGTTCGCCTTCTGGTAGAGGCTGATCTACGTGTGTACGTGCAATTTCAATACCTGTGATAGGATCTACTTTCGCAGACATTGCTTGCCACATAGGTTTTAGCCATTCCCAAGCTGATTTGTCGCCACTTGGCATTAACGATGGACCAAAACGAGCACCAACTTCACCGCCAGAAATAGCACAAGTGAAGAAGCTAAACTTACCTGCGTAAGTATCTGCACGTGCAATAGAATCACGCCATTGGCTGTTACCTGTATCAACAACAATGTCGCTTGCTTCTAAGCCTGCTGCAATTAAGTCATTACAAATAATATCAACAACAGGACCCGCTGGAACAGAAAGCACGATTCGACGTGGTGTTTCAAGTTGGTTAATTAGCTCTGCAAGATTGGCAACCGCAATTAATTTTGCTGCTGTTAGAGGTTGATGACGCTTAACGATGTCAGTACGACGGCTTTCGTTAATGTCAAAAGCTGCAACGGAAAATCCACGTTCAGCTAAGTTTAATGCCATGTTGGCACCCATTACGCCTAAACCTATTACTGCAATATCAATATTTTTATTCATCTGGTCCTCTGTGTCTTAGCAAGTCATGAAGGTGAGAATTGGGCTAATGCCTTGTCGTTTAAGGCATGATATAGAAAGTAGAAAAAGATACAATATGAACACTACTGTTATTTACCTTTTTCATTTAAATCGCTATTTTTGATGAGCTAATTTTAAATCATTAAAATTTATATAGTTAATCTGATTATCGAGATGAGATCTGTCTCACATATTCATTGTTAGTTTGAATTTAAGCCTGTCCCTTTCCTGTTCAGTTATACAAGTTTAGCTAAAATTATTTACAGTTATGTCAAAAGTTATACAGACTTTAGTGGTTTAAAGTTAATTAGGAAACTTTACTTACCCCTAATTGTATATAAGTGTAATATGGGTAAGTATTTTATAAATAAGGATATTAGGTGTATGAGTTCCAACAGTCGTAAGTCGGGTCGCGTGACCTTACAAGATGTTGCTAATAAAGTTGGTGTTACAAAAATTACAGTTTCAAGAGCGATCCGTACACCCGAGAAAGTGTCTGAATCATTACGCTTGACGATTCACAAAGCCATTGAACAAATGGGGTATGTGCCAAATCGTGCAGCTAGCATGTTAAGCGCTAAGCAAAGTAAAACGATTGTATTGATTGTTCCTTCCTTATCTAATGGTGTATTTTCTGATGTAGTACGCGGTATTAATGATGTGATGCTAAATGAAGGCTTTCAAATCTTACTGGGTCACTCTGGTTATTCTCTATTAGAAGAAGAACGTTTAATCGAAACTTATTTACAATTTGGTATCGATGGCATCATTGTTTCTGGTACGCATCACACTGAACGCAGTAATCGTTTATTACGTAAATCAAACTTACCGGTTGTTGAGATCATGGAATGCAATGATAATGCGATCGATATGTCGGTGGGGTTAGATCATGCTCTCGCGGGTTATAAAATCACCGAACATCTAATCGGTAAAGGTTATAAAAATATTGGTTTTGCCGGTGCTCGAATGGATTTACGTGCTCAGTTACGTTTAGATGGTTGGCGTAAAGCAATTTGGGAAACTGAATTGAGCGATGAGCGTGTGGTGACCAGTACCTATGCTTCGACTTACCAAATGGGGGCTGATATGTTGACTGAGGTGTTAGGTGAATGGCCTGATACTGACTGCATCTTCTTCTGTAATGACGATTTAGCTGCAGGGGCACTATTTGAGTGTCAACGCCGTAACCTAAAAGTACCGAAAGATATTGCTTTAGTCGGTTTTAACGAT
Organism: Moritella viscosa; assembly: GCF_900120065.1. NCBI lineage: Bacteria > Pseudomonadati > Pseudomonadota > Gammaproteobacteria > Alteromonadales > Moritellaceae > Moritella > Moritella viscosa. The sequence continues at coordinate 6,177 of NZ_FPLG01000023.1, read as the reverse complement.
CTTGATATTTGTTCTGCGACAAACCCAAAGTTAACGTCGGTATCTATCCCTCGTTTTGATATAGGTGAGCAAGCGGCTAAATTGTTACTTAAAAAAATCAATGATGAACCGATTGAAAATAAGCATTTAGATCTTGGTTTTATTATTTCTGAGCGTGCTAGCACCTAAGTAATACTGATAATGCTTGTGTTTTATTGTGTTAACGGTAACATTGCGTTAGTTGATTTAGAGTGATGTTAAGAAGTAAAGAATATGATAGGCAGAAGTATTATAATCATGGGCGTTTCTGGTAGCGGAAAATCTACGATAGGATTAAAAATTGCACAGCAGCTCGGTGCTAAATTTATTGATGGTGATGACCTACATCCTAAAGTAAATATTTTAAAAATGGCTGCTGGGCAGCCGTTAAATGATATAGACCGTACGCCTTGGCTAGAGCGTGTTCGTGATGCATGTTTTAGCATTGAACAAAAGAATGAAACAGGCGTTATTGTTTGTTCTGCATTACGTAAAGATTATCGTGATCAAATTCGAGATGGTAATAAAGCGGTAACTTTTATCTACTTAGATGGTAGTTTTGATTTAATTTTAACAAGGTTAAAAGCGCGAGCAGGACACTTCTTTATTGGCGATTCCATGTTAAAAAGTCAGTTTAACACTTTGGAGTTACCACTTAAGGATGAAAAATGCGTACTTTCTGTTCCTATTGATGGTACAATTGACGATGTCGTAAGCCTTAGTATTACTGCTTTAACTAGCAAATAGTATTACGATGTTGGACTGATTTTTTACAGGATTTATAAAATATCAGTATCTATAGACCATAAATACAGTCATATTTCAATCAAAATATGACTGTTTTTTTATCTCTGTATTTACCTTTTAAATAAAAGTTAAGTATATGTAACAATAGTGACATAAAAGTTGAAACCATCCGATGATTTGATATCAACATGTAATGTTATCCCTAGAGTTTAGCTCTTTGTAAGAGTAAAATAACCTAGTGGTTATCGGTAACATTACTAATTTGACACATTATCGGGTTTGTCAGAAACAAGGATAGCGCGACCAATGAAAACCATTACTAAAACAATTCTTGCAGCATCAGTTGCAACTATGATGAGTGCATCTGCATTCGCTGCTGAATTTAATTTCAAATTTCAATCATCTGATCCATCGGGTGAAAAAAACTTCCATGTGCAACAAGATTGGGCTAAGCAATTAGAAAAAGATTCTAACGGGCGCATTGATGTGACTATGTTACCAGTAGGTGCCGTAATTAAGCATACAGAAACACTTGATGGTATTAAGTTTGGTGTTTTACAAGGCCACGTTACGGCAACAAGTTTCTTTGCTGGTAAAGATCCAGCATTTGGCTTAATGGGTAACACAGTTGGTGCTTGGTCTGATCCAATACAACTACTGGATTACATGTATAACGGTGGCGGTAACGAGCTAATGCGTGAAATCTATAAACCATATGGTATTTACTATATTGGCGCATCAGCAACGGGTCTTGAAGCATTTGTTTCTAAAGTACCACTTAATGGTGTTGCAGATCTTAAAGGTCTTAAGCTACGCGCACCAGAAGGTCTAGTGCAACAAGTATTTGCAGCAGCAGGTGCTTCACCAGTTAATTTACCGGGTTCAGAAGTATTTACAGGTCTAAGTAAAGGCGTTATTGATGCTGCTGATTACACGGTATTCTCAACGAATCATAAAGCGGGCCTAAATGATGTAGCACCACATCCGGTATATCCAGGTTTCCATTCTTTACCTGCCATTGAAGTTTCAATCAGTGAAAAATCGTGGAACAAGCTACCAGCTGATTTACAAAAAGTAATGCAAGATTCAGTTAAAACATTTGCTTACACTATGGTTGATACACTGAAAAAAGCAGATGCTGAAGCCGTAGCTGAAGCAATGGCAGATTCAAAAATTACAATACATGATTGGCCTGCTGAAGAACGCAAGAAGTTCCGAACTATTGCGCGTAGTCAATGGGAAGTTTACGCAAAACACTCTCCAAATGCACAAAAAGTATATGATTCTGTAACAACCTACTTAAAATCGAAAAACTTGCTGTAATTCAAGTAAGCGTTATATATGAAGGCTGCTTTGCAGCCTTTTTTCCACTTATAAGATGAAAAACTGATGAGTAATCCAGAAGAACTACAGCCAAAAAATCATCTCGATTCAGGCATTATATGGACTGGTAATGCATTAAGTATATTGTTTCTGTTTACGGTATTAATATCGTTTTATGAAGTGCTTATGCGCTACGTATTCAATGCGCCAACTATTTGGGTTCATGAAACGGCTTCCTTTGTTGGTGGGGCTTTATTTGTGATTGGTGGTGCTTATGGATTAGCAGCAGATAAACATGTACGGGTTGTGCTTATTTATGATCATGTATCGGAGCGTACAAAGCAGTACTTGAATGTATTCCACCATATTATGGGTTTATTGTTCACGGTGTTACTTTCTTATGCTGCTTATACCATGATGGAAGGCGCCTGGTATGCACCCTGGGGGGAGATGCGTTTAGAGACATCTGGTTCAGCTTGGAATCCCATATTTCCAGCGCTACTTAAAGCGTTAATTTTTGGTGTTTTATGCTTAATGTCAGTTCAATTTGTGTTGCACCTCATTCAAGAAATCCACGGTTTAGTTAAGAAGAAAAAATAATATGTTTGATCTTTCATCTATTGGTATTGGTTACGGCAGTTTATTAATGCTGGTACTTATGATTGGCCTGTTGCTAACAGGCATGCAGTTAGCATTTGTTACTGGTTTAGTTGCGGTTATATTTACATTCGGTTGGTTTGGACCAGAGGTTTTACCGCTAATCACCAGTCGAATTTATAGTTTTGTTAGTGGGTACGTATTTTTAGCCGTGCCTATGTTTGTATTGATGGCCGCCTTGCTTGATCGTTCTGGTATTGCGCGTGATTTGTTCGATGCAATGAAAAAAGTGGGCCGTAACGTCCGTGGTGGTGTTGCGGTTCAAACGCTATTAGTTGCGGTATTACTAGCGTCAATGTCGGGGGTGATTGGTGGTGAAACAATACTACTTGGTATTCTTGCATTACCGCAAATGCTGCGCCTTGGTTATGATCGTAAATTAGCGATCGGTACAACCTGTGCGGGTGGTGCGCTAGGTACTATGCTACCACCAAGTATTGTATTGATTATTTATGGTCTAACGGCCAGTGTATCAATTGGCGAGCTGTTTAAAGCGTCATTCTTACCCGCCGCGATATTAGCGTTACTGTATATTTTGTATGTGTTAATTCGCTGTTACTTAAACCCGTCATTAGCACCATTACCGACGGCCGAAGAATTAGCTGAAGATGCAGCGAAGGATATTAACTTCAAAAAAGCATTATTATTCCCGATGCTATCTGTTGGGATTGTTCTGGGTAGTATCTACACTGGTATTGCGTCAATTACTGAAGCATCTGCATTAGGTGTTGTCGGTATTGCGATCAGTGCTGCAATCCGTGGTGAACTTAACTGGAACATGCTAAAAGAAAGCTCGATTGCGACTTTACGTACTTGTGGCATGATCATCTGGATTGGCATTGGCGCAAGCGCATTAGTTGGTGTTTACAATTTAATGGGCGGTATTGATTTTGTAAGTGACGGAATTCTGGCTATGAGTGGCGGTAGCCCAATGGGTACTATTCTAATCATGATGGCGGTATTGTTTGTATTAGGTATGTTCCTTGATTGGGTTGGTGTTGCACTGTTAACGATGCCAATTTTTGTTCCGATTGTGGTTGGGTTAGGTTTTGATCCGGTTTGGTTTGGTGTGGTGTTCTGTATGAATATGCAGGTTTCATTCTTATCTCCACCATTTGGTCCTGCTGCCTTTTATCTTAAATCGGTCGCACCAAAAGATATCAGCTTAGGTGAAATATTCAGTGCGCTTGTACCGTTTATCTGTTTACAGGTGGCGGCTTTAGCACTACTTATTATTTTCCCTGAATTGGCATTATGGTGGAAATAAAACCCTCGATATAAAGTATTAGTGCTAAAGCTCTCTGTTAATTATAATAGAGGGCCTTTTTAACAAATTTTTACCCTTTATTACATTTCTTCTATTCTTGATTTAGAACCTATCAAATTTCAGTGAATTACTGGTGTTAACAACCTTAAATCTAATTTATTTCACTTTTATATTGTATTATTACCTATTATTGACTATGTGAATGCGAAAATTAAATAAGCAATATGTTTTCAGATAGTTTACAATTCTTTTAATAATGACAAAGTGTTTAGTTTTTTTTGTTTGTATTAGCATCACCTTGGTGGTTTTCACTGCGATTATGGTGACACTTGTAGACTTGCGTATTAGCGGTGACGCTGATTACTTTAATCGTCTAAAAAGTATTAGCTAAAAGTAAAACGAATGCTTTTTTACTTAATAACTTTTAATGATAGTTCGCGAGAAAATCGTGTTGTGTCAAACAGATCCTGAATCACGGAAGGCTTTATCTATGATCTCATTTATTACCCCACAAAATGCACAAGTAATCAGTGTTACCGGTAAGGCAACTCTCTTCCTTAAACAAGATGAGCAGGTGTTAGTGGATGATTATATTATTCCTGCAGGCGGTAAAATTGACATAACTTCTGGAGCCGAGGTTGTTTTGCAATACGCAGACGGTTCGACTGCTATTATTAATGAACATTATTCAGAGACTAAGGTTTCTACACCTGATGATTCGACTGATTTAGCAAGCCAACAAATAGATGATGAAACATTAAAAGAAATTGAGGCTATTCAAGCACTCATTAAATCGGATGCTGAGTTCATTGATCCTGTTAGTACTGCTGCTGGTAATGTGAGTGATGGGGGTCGTTCTTCTGCGGTATCTTTAGAGCGAAGTGCGTCGGAAACATTAGCTGATGTGGAATTTAATACCACGGCATTTTCTAGTGTGAATGGGGATGACTTTGAAAGCGATGACTCTAGTGATGAAGGGGTTTCAGCTAATCAACTTCCTACATTAACGGTAACACTAGGTAACGATACCGCGGTTAATGATCTAATCACCAGTGATGGAGCTTTAGATATTGGTGGCAAGCTAGATGGCGCCACGATTGAATATAGTATTAATGGTGTCGATTGGAGTGATACTTTTGTTCCTGTTGAAGGTAATAATACGGTTTATGTTCGACAGGTCGATGGCTTTGGGGCTGAATCTTTAACGACGTCTTTATCATTTGAACTTGACACTCAAATATCACCTCCAGTAGTCGTATTAGCAAACGATACTGCTAACAGTAGTGACTTGATTTCAAGTGACGGTACGTTAAATGTGTCCGGTATTGAAAATGGCGCAACAGTTGAATACAGCGTTGACGGTGGTACAACTTGGACTAACAGCTTTAGCCCAGTTGAAGGTGTTAATACAGTTTCAGTTCGTCAAACTGACGTGGCGGGTAATGTCTCTAATAGCAGTGACTTAACCTTCACGTTAGACACTCAAATTGCAGTACCTATAGTTATATTAACTAACGATACCGCTAACGGTAATGATTTTATTTCAAGTGATGGTACATTAGATGTGTCAGATATTGAAAGCGGTGCAACAGTTGAATACAGCGTTAATGGCGGAGATTGGTCGACAGAATATACACCTGTAGAAGGTAATAATAGTGTCGTTGTTCGTCAAACAGATATAGCTGGTAATAGCAGCCAAAGTGCTCCTCTTGAATTTATTTTAGACACTAATGCAACAGACGCCCCGACAATAACCTTTGAATCAACCGGTGATGACGCAATTTATAACGCAGCAGAAGTGGGGGGCGATGGAACTATCACCGCTACTATCACTGTTCCTGATGATGCGGTTGTTGGCGATATTTTAACTTATACAGTTGATGGTGCAGCTCCTATTTCGGTTGAATTGACTGACGTAAATATTGCGACAGATATCAGTGTTGAAGTGGTACCTGGCGATATGGTAACTGCGACGGTAACTGATGTTGCAGGTAATACCTCAGCATCTGTTGATGCTATTGCTGCTGGTGCAGATTTACAAGCCGACGCAGGCACTATCACAATAGCAACGGTTGCTAGCGATGATGTGATCAACGCAGTAGAAGCCGGCGCAGCAACTATTGCTGTGAGCGGTACTGCGACTGGCGGTGATATTAGCACTGGCG
>NZ_FPLG01000116.1:0-3952 GCF_900120065.1 Moritella viscosa | reverse complement strand
ATGATTAAGTTAATGATAGGTAATTACACAGACTTTGGGACAGGGGCCATAAAATCGGTTTATATAGCTCTATAAACTACAATACCCGGTTTTTCTTTGGTATATTCTAAAAATGGTGTATCTACTACTTTCATATTTTTAGAGAGCGATGATGCATTTCTAAACACAGGACCATTTTTTCCATTAATAAAAATCCCTGTGTGAGTTACATCTAACCCCTTTATATTTGTATATATTCCAATATAGTCACCATTTTTCAGATTATTTATAACATTCTGGTTAATGTTTTTACCTGGGATATAATTGATTACCCTGTGAATTACTTGTAACCCATTGAGGTAGCGACCACCATCTTCTTTTTCATTTAACTCTTTTGAGATTGTTTTAGTATTATTGGTTAACGAAGTCGTCACATCCTCAGCATTTCGGTTACCATGACTATCAACATATGACCAATCAGAAAAAAAATGTTTTCGTGATAAATAATCAACGTTATCATTTTTATATCGTGTTCTAATTAAATTACGGGAAAAATCGTCAGATAGGTTATCTGACTTTCTTAACGCTTCGACATAATCTAGAAAGGTAAAGCAATCTAAGGCTTGGAAATCTGCCACTAATTGTTCAGGTTCTTTATTAGACCCGATAAGGCGATTCCTAACATAAGGAGTATTTAAAAACAATTTAGAAATAGATTGAATCTTTTTGTTATCCTCTTTATTGCTATTTAAAATGTGATTAAGTTTATTTGCTTTTGTTTCATAGTCAGATGCATAAAAGTCAAAATCATGCATTTTATAATTATCAATAACTACCTTACTTATAACGTTCGCATCAACATTTTTAAGTGTTACGCTATTTGCAACGCCCGATAGCAGTATTGGAATTAGATATACAGATAAAATTTTTAACTTCATAATAAAAATCCTTTGAGCATTTATAGTTAACGTTAAATTACTGTGGAATGACCACGTAATTAACCTTCGTGTTACTTTTAAGTTTTTTCTAATCTTGCACCATGATATTTCGACTAACTCTAATGGCTTCTGTCGTTTATTTACGCTAATGAAACCAGGAAGAAAGAAGTGGCACCTTGGAGCAAACGAGAAGTACCCAAACGTTCAGCATGGCAAACCAAACCAATCCAATTTACGTTAGCCGCTAAAACGGGATAAGTAACTAATGTGACGCTCCTAACTTGCTTAACATTTATTTGTCGCTGGTCAACACTGATACATTATCTTTCAGCTACCCCTTTGAATGATAATGATAATCGTTTGCATTACAAGTGAAAACTCTGCAGAATGGATACCCTTTGTTATTAATCATCTAGTATTAGGTCAATAAATAGGGAATAAAATGAAAATAAACATTAAAACTGGTCTATTGTCTGCACTGATTACTCAAGCTATATTTTCTTCTGCTCCGGCGTCAGCATTAAATATTGTATTAACTAACGACGATAACTGGAATAGCCATAATATTAAGGCAATGAAAGATGCATTGGTTGCAAAACATCACGATGTGATTATTGCGGCACCTTGTACAGAACAGAGTGGTAAGGGTGGTTCATTTAGTTACTTTAACCCGGTTAAAGTAGATATGACGAGGGAATCTGAGTATGAGTACTGTATTGGGGATGTGAATACAACGCAAGAATTCAACGATTATGTCGAAGGCACACCTGTTATGTCAGTCTTGTATGGTATAGATATTGCTGCACAGAAAAAGTGGGAAAAGGCACCAGATCTTGTTGTTTCAGGCCCGAATAAAGGCCACAATTTAGGTTATATGAATAATAGCTCTGGAACATTAGGGGCTGCGATGATTGCGCTCAGTCGTGGTATTCCGGCCATAGCTGTCAGTAGTCATAGGGACTCTAAGGACTATGATGGGATTGCTAATGTAGTGATAAAGGTTATCGATGAACTGGAAACCAAGCGTACGGATAAGACTAAACCGTTACTACCGATTCATATGGGACTAAATATCAACATTCCTAAAGATCTCGAAAATAACTCAGATTATCACTTTACCGATGTGGGCTGGAATGCAGGTGACCATATGGTTAAGTTTTTCGAAGACCTAGGTGTAATACCTAATGTAGAGAGTTATTCATCTAAGAACCTTAAAGGACAACATGGCGTCGGTTTTGTTCCCAGTGACATTAAGGACAGCAATGAAAACTCTGAAGGTGCCATGGTTAATCGTTACATAACAATCAGTACAATAGATGGTTGTTTACAGGCGAGACGAGGTAGAGTCGCTCTTACTAAGAAGCTTTTATCTGGCTTAAAACAAAAATAGGTTAGCACACAAGCATTATTACTATCATGGATAGCTAATAATGCTTGTATAAAGGAGGTAAACATTTGAAAAAATTAATAGATTGTACATTGGGAATTGATGTACTGATGCGGGATGTATCGTCATATGTACCGAACAATTCTCGGGTGGGTTTAGCAACGAATCCAACTGGCGTTAATTATTTTTTGCAATCTACAGTAGATCTGTTGTTTTCTCAAAAACAAATTCAACTTAGTGCATTATTTGCCTTTGAGCATGGAATTAGAGGAGATAAGCCTGCAGATATTAAGATTGATGATACTATTGATATAGAAACGGGACTCCCTGTGTACAGCATGTATGGAGAGGGCAGAGAAAAACTTAATGAAAGAATTAAGAATATTGATGTGGTCGTCTTTGATGTACAAGATTTAGGGGTAAGGTATTACACCTATATTTCTTCGCTGATTGATATGCTAAAAGCCTGCTATACACTGAAAAAAAGGCTTGTTGTATTGGATAGACCGAATCCTATGGGTTGTCAAATTTTTGGAAATATCTTAGAAAAACAGTATGAGTCTTTCATTGGTGCAATACCGATGCTGACATCTACGGGCATGACGATTGGTGAGTTTGCTATACATATACAAGATACCTACTACCCTCAGTTGGATCTTAAGATTGTTGCGATGGATAATTATAATCGTAATTTGTGGATAGACAGATACAAGTATCATTGGGTCGCCCCATCACCAAATATTCCTACTATTGACTCGGTGAAATATTATCCAATAACGGTCAACATAGAGGGCACAAATCTTTCAGAAGGGAGGGGCACCACAAGACCCTTTCAAATATTCGGAGCTCCTTGGTTGCAGGTTGATAAGACTATACAGGCCCTGAGAAATTTGGAACTTAGAGGCTTGGTATGTAATAAAGTATATTTCACTCCTACAGAGTCCAAATTTAAAGGTGAATTTTGTTATGGTATTCAATTGTTCATAGAGGATGCTGATCTGGTTGACTATACCAGAACACCCTATGAACTGTTACGTGTATTAAGGCTCTTACATAAAGAATTTGAGTGGTTTAAGTTTCCAGATGCCACTGACTATGCGATAGATTATCATTTTGGCACTGATAAAGTTCGGCTTGCTATCGATCAAGGTCTGGACTACAGTCATTTTAAAACTACATGGGAACAACAACAGTTAGCATGGAAACGAACGATTCGTACACTGTACTAATGGGTTCAATTTACCAACTAGTGACCTAGCGTTTCACTAGAAACGCGTTTAGGACAAATATATCCTTAATAATCCCTAAACGATGTAGTTCTTTTTCACTCATAGTAATCAACATGGCACAGCGCGATACTTGGATTAGTTACGACTAAGTATACTAAAATATGACTTCTCTAAATTGTTAGAGTGTGACATTACTATATTGCACTTACGCAGTTATAATAATAACTGCGTACAATGTACCTTATGTAAGAGCTAAGTAAAAAACTGGTTCGCTACGTGAAATTTAGCGAACCAAACCTCACAATAATTAATCTAGGTACGTAGCGTTTCCACAATACAACTCTTAAATAATTATTTAGGTGAATAATGTCAGATTATTCATAAGAATCAGTAATGACTGAGTCTGGGTCTTCATAAGA
>NZ_FPLG01000003.1:0-1170 GCF_900120065.1 Moritella viscosa | reverse complement strand
ACTCATAATCGGCAGGTCCGCAGTTCAAGTCTGCGAGGGCCCACCAATTCTTGATAAGGCTTATGGAGAAATCTGTAAGCCTTTTCTTTTATCCGCCTTTCCATATCCTGTCTCAGTTTAATTCAATGATTGTCCTGTCCACCGACTCAATCAAAAAAACTAATCAAATTACCACTGCACTATATTTCCCTCAGTAATCTCATATTACATATCAACAGTCATATTCATTAGCGTAACCTCATCACAATCAATCTGCATACCAAGTAACATCAACCAATTACAGCAGCAGTTTTTTACAGACTTAGCTAACAAATATATAACCAACATTCCGTTCCTTAGGATCCAGTTTATTAATATATATTTAATTTATTAACCCAATGGAATAGCGCTAGTAAAACTCAGATATGAGTAAGCCAAAATACCAATAGAATCGAGTGTTGAATGAGTATGACCAATTGCCACGGATGGTAATTGGTCTGTTATATCTCAATGCTATTCACTTAATCGAATCACTACTTAACTCTGCCAGCTAGAACCAGCCATTAATTCACAGATTGGTATTCATGCTCATATCGTTAGTTCTGCCGTTACGGGGGATTTAGGGGGCGATCTAGTCGTGATCAACAGGTGAAATCAAATGAATAGAATCACCAGTCACATCCATCAAAAATACAATTCAAAAAAAATAATCAATCTAGTGACATCGTCGTTGGAAATCACACCCCGTTAACCCCCCTCATCCCCGTCGTCCCCATCAAGGCAAATAAAAAAAAATAGTTAGAACTTACTCGGGTCTATTCAGCTATTAATTCACGGACTGATATTCATATTCATAGTGTTAATTCTGACGTTTCAGTAAGTTTAGGGGGGGAATTCGGGGTTAACGGGGATGATAGGGATTAAGAGATAATTAACGGGATTGATAGAGATGATAGGGACGTAGGGGTTCACAGGGTAATCTAGTCGTCATTACCAGCTCAAACTAAATGAATTGAATTAGCCTAATTCTACCTAGATTCGAGGTCAAAGCCCGGCGGAGGACAGGCTGAACAATTACGGTGTTACATTGGGAAGAAGATTAATTCTGTAAGGCTAAGTAGCACAAGGGCTGAGGGGGTGATCTAGGGCCTGACTAATGTGACAGACCCAGCGATCTAAGATTTAGGTGTT
>NZ_FPLG01000104.1:0-23682 GCF_900120065.1 Moritella viscosa | reverse complement strand
ATTTCCCCTAGCAATGTAATGGCAGCATTCATTATGTCTTTCTCTCTCCCACCCTGAACTTTTCCAGTCACGCTATCAAAAACCATACAATAACCAACTACTAATTATGCCGCTTCGTCAACACTACCGAATGACAACATTTTGTCAACACTATCAATATAAAAATTTATTTAAATAATATTTATGAAATATATTTTTTGATAATTATTTATGAGCATTTAAAATGCGCAATAATTAAACCCAAGTGATCAACAAAGTAACAAGGTAATGTAAGACGTTGATTTAAAATCAATTTAATTAACCAACCTTTAAGTGTAAATAATAACAGGGACAAATCTAAATAGGACTAAGTTCAATTTAATTTAATAAAAATTTAAACTTGACTTTATTAATTCATAAGCACATTAATAAATAACGTAACAATTTTGAAATATATTCATGGCAAAATTAATTACGTAATAACTTATGACTAAGAGCATGTTTTTTATATTTATCAAAATTAGATGTGCTGATTAATTACTTTTCATCCCTTTTTGTGGGGCTATGTCTAAAAGGATTATTATGCAAACACAACAAAAAAATATATGTGTCATCGGTGCGGGTTGTTCTGGATTAGTTGCAATTAAAGAGTTACTCGATGAAGGACATCAAGTCACTTGCTTTGAAACGTTAGACAAACCTGGCGGCAACTTTTATTGCAGTGATAATGTAGAGATATCAGGTTCGTATGACTCAACGATGTTAACAATATCAAATTATATGATGGCTTACTCAAGCTACCCACCAGCGTTAAGTGAACAAAGAAAATTCTGGTCTGCGCGGGAATATCAAGAATACTTATTAGATTTCACTAAACATTTCAGCCTAGACCAACACATAACATATGAAAATGCCGTCAATAATGTTAAAAAATTAGATAACGGTAAGTTTCATGTTGACGTCAGATCTACACATGATGAAACGCAAGTATCATCATTCACTTTTGATGCTATTGCGGTATGTACAGGTAGCAGCCGCGTACCAAAATACATTGATATAAAAGGACTGGAAACGTTCAAAGGCGATGTTTACCACTCAGCATTTTATAAAAATTCTAAGCCATATACTGGCAGATCTGCCTTGTGCATAGGTATGGGCGAGACAGGTGTTGATGTAGCAAGTGAAATAGCGGGCGTCGCAGGTAAATGCATGCTTTCTCTACGTCAACGTCAACCTTCTGTAGAGCGTTTTCCTTTAGCTAAAGAGCACCCAAGTGACGCTTACACCTCGCATTTCCTATACGCGATGCCAGTATCCGCAGGTAACGCCAGAATGAAATTACAGTTCAAGGCGATGAAGAAATTTGGTAAAGAAGAAAAAACCAGAGCATTCGCCGATTGGAACTTAAAAGCGGGCAACTACTTTAATTACTTTAACCTAAAAAGTGACGTCTTTGTCGATAGGATCGTCGACAACAAAATGGCAGTGAATACCTCAGGTATTGATTACTTAGGTGAGGACTATGTCGCTTTTAACGATGGTCATAAAGAAAGCATTGATATGATAATGTTAAATACTGGTTATACAGATAAGTTCGATTTTCTCGAAGATATAAAATTACCAGACATGAGACAACTTTATAAACATATGATCCATCCCGATTTAGGCTGTGATATCGTCTTTATCGGTTGGGCTAGACCAGCCGTAGGTGGTGTACCAGCCTGCTCTGAAATGCAAAGCCGCTATTTTGCTTTACTTTGCAGCGGTAAAAAACAACTACCAGAAATGCACAAACTTAAACAGCTCATCGCACAACAAGCATTTTATGAAGACGAAGTGTATTTTAAAAACCGTAATGTACGCTCACTTGTTCACTACACTGGCTACATGGCTGATTTTTCTAAAGTCATTGGATGCTCACCTTGGCGCTTATCCACCTTCTTAAATCCAATCTTAACCTATCGGTTATGGGTTGGTTCGCAAATGCCATCGTTTTATCGATTATATGGCCCACACAGTAATTATGATAAAGCAAAGAAAAGCATTTTTAATGTCCCCATTGCTTTTAACCTCATCGAAGCTGCTGTGCTTACCACTTATACCTTATTAACCAGAGGGTTGGCGACATTAGGCATCATAAAAGCAGACCCTAAATATTAATCATCTTTATTAATCACCTTCAGTAATCGCAATATTCAGGAGAAGTATACTATGAGAACGTCGACAATTAACAAACAAAAATCAACCGCAATCACAGAACCCGATTTTGGGATCTTGGATTTTAATCAACTAAATTGGAGCAAAGAAGCCAGCCTTCCCGATCAGGTTAGTATTTTTGATCTACAGGAACTTCGTGCCGGTAAAGGGTTAACATCTCTAAAATCAGCATTAGAAAATAACCTCCCTTTTTATATCAAAAACTTTGGTATTCCAGAAAGTGAAGTTGAATCAGTATTTAATATAACGCGTCATTTCTTTAATCAACCAGAGAAAGAAAAAGCAAAAATGGCTCACCCAGAGTTGCCTCTAATTTTACGCGGCTACTCAGCTTACGGTGCAGGCGCATACGAAAACTCTCTCAATGGCGGTAAAGCCATTAACCAATACACCAAATATGCTTGGGGCCCAATTAAAAATGTCGCTCCCAATACTGAATTCTCAGATGCCTATGAAAAAATGCAGCTCAAATTATCCGAAATTTCCGATCAAGTACTTGATTGCATCGGTGAAGCACTTGATTTGAAGTCTCATGACCAATGGCAAAACTTATTCCAAGGTGAAGATACAGTATTGCATTGCCAATGTTACTACCCTGAAAAACCGCTCGGTAAAGCCCGAATGGTGACACATGCGGATGCATCTTCGGTAACCTTACTAACACAGCTCCCTTCTGAAAATGGTCACGTGGGATTAAAGGTTGAATCTGGTGATGGCTATATTGGAGTTCCAGCTATTCGCGGCACGATCGTGATCATGGTCGGAGAAACAATGAACTCGCTCAGTAATGGGCGAATCAAACCCGTTATGCATGCCGTGACAGGTCCTACCGAAAACATTGAAACGAGCGAACGTAGCTCTATGCCTTTCTTTGCGAACCCACGTGATGCATTCAAAATGAAACCGCCACCACAATCAACGCATAGCAAATTTTACAATGCTGATAATGAAACGACCTTTAGACAATATTCTGACAATATTGCAGCTGCTTACGCCAAAACGGAGAAAGCGGGTTAAATACTAAACCTTGATAAGTAGCAATTAAGATTCTGAAAGTATGCGCTTGGCGCTTGTAGTCTTCAGATTTATTTTAAATTACAAAACTCAATCTGTAGGGGGCCACACCTATGAAAACAATTATTGAACCGTTTCGCATTAAAAGTGTTGAGCGTTTAAAAATGACAACTGAAGCACAACGCAAGCGCTTATTAAAAGACGCTCATTATAATGTGGTGCTATTAAACTCAGACGATGTATTAATTGATTTATTAACCGACTCAGGTACTACAGCAATGAGCTCTGAGCAATGGGCTGGCTTACACCTTGGTGATGAAAGTTATGTTCGTTCCCCTTCTTATTATAAATTTGTCGCTGCAGTACAAAAGTATATGCCGTTTAAACATGTCCTGCCAACGCATCAAGGTCGACCAGCGGAACGTATTTTAGCCTGTGTCGTATCTCAAAATGGCAGTATAATTCCCAACAATTCACACTTCGATACAACTCGTGAAAATTTCTCTCAGGCCAATGCCGTGCCTATTGATTTAGTCATTGGTGAAGCTAAAGATCCTGCTAGCCCACACCCTTTTAAAGGCAACATGGATATTTCCAAGTTGGCTTCGCTACTCGAAACATCACAACAAGATATTCCCTTAGTCATGCTCACTATCACCAATAATGCAGTCGGAGGCCAACCCGTGTCTATGGCTAACATTCGTCAAACCAGCGAATTATGCAAATCCTATGATATTCCACTATTTTTTGATGCCTGTCGATTTGCCGAAAATGCCTATTTAATAAAATGTAATGAAGAAGAATACAAAAATATCAGTATCAAAAACATTGTTGTAGAGATGTTTTCTTACGCTGATGGTATGACCATGAGTGCCAAAAAGGATGCGCTAGTCAATACCGGTGGCTGGTTAGCGCTCAACGATGACCAATGGGCAGCAAAGGCAATGGACCAATTACTCTTAACCGAAGGTTTTGTCACTTACGGAGGATTAGCTGGGCGAGACTTGCATGCAATGGCAATTGGCATTGAAGAAGGTATCGATGAAGATTACTTAAAATATAGAATTAACAGTGTCAAATATTTAGGCGATGCGCTCAATAAAATAGGTATTCCTGTTTTACAACCCTTTGGCGGCCATGCCATATATATTGATGTCCAAGCGATGTTCCCGAATATCCCTGAATCAGCTTATCCAGGACAAGTACTTAACAGGGCGCTTTACGAAGAAGCTGGTATTCGAGCTTGTGAAATTAGCTCAGTCAAACTCGATAGCAGTGCCAAAACTAAAAATAACTCAGAAAAGATAATCGTTAGACTCGCTATCCCAAGACGCGTTTACACACAGAGTCACCTCGATTACATCGCCGAAGCATTTGACAACATCAATCAAAATAAAGCAAAAATACAAGGGCTAAGCATGACACATGATGCTCACCCTTTACGCCAATATGCAGCTCAATTCGAGCCGTTAATAACTCAATGAGAGCCACATTAACTTGTGTCATCAACTAAACATATTTAAACAAGGATCACAAAATGAAAACTTTCTATGACGTAGTTATTATCGGCGCAGGACAAGCTGGGCTTTCTGTTAGTTACTACTTAACGCAGCAAAAAATAAACCACCTTATTATTGAAAAAGACGATGTACTCGCTTCTTCTTGGAGAAACCGTAAGTGGGATTCTTTTACCCTCGTAACCCCTAACAGCATGAACCAACTGCCTGACTTTCCTTGTGCTCAATTTAGCGATGATGCGTTCTTAAATAAAGAACAGGTATGCCAATACATCGAGGATTTTGCAGCTTCATTTAGCGCCCCTGTCAAGTTTGGTATAACAGCGACAAAGGTATTTAAAAATGATGAGGGTATCTTTGAAGTAATCACAGATAACGATACGCTATTGTGTAAAAAAGTGGTCATCGCAACCAGTACCTTTAACCAACCAAGTATTCCAAGTGTCGCCTCAAATATACCAAACTCAATCTTGCAGCTACACTCAAGCAATTACAAAAATCCGCAATCATTACCAGAAGGCAGCGTATTAGTGGTCGGCACCGCGCAATCAGGAGCTCAGATAACACAAGAGCTGATCGAATATGGACATAAGGTCTTCTGTACTACCAGTAAAGTCCCTAAATCTCAGCGTCGATATCGTGGTAAAGATATTTCACAGTGGGCACGGTTGATTGGACTGTTAGATAAAAAAAGTGCCTCACTTAAAGAGATGAATGGACGTTTTCCAGCAAGTCCACAAATTACAGGCAAGAATGGCGGTAGTACTATTCACTTATCCGCGCTAATGAATCAAGGCCTTATTCTTCTCGGTCGGCTAACCGAGGTATCAAACGGAAAGTTAATATTCTCTGATACCGTAGCTGAAAATATGCAATTTAACGAAGCTGCATACGCCGATTGGAAAGATAAGATTGACCAATATATTTTAGACACAAAGATAGATGCTCCGGAGTCTGACTATATTGAACCACCAAGGGCAGATCATGCCAACGCTCCCACTTCTCTACAGATCAAAGAAGAAAACATTAACACAATAATCTGGGCGACAGGCTATCGATTTGATTATAGCTGGATCAATGAAAATGTTTTTGATGAATACGGTTATCCCGATACCAACCGCGGAATTACCACTTGTGACGGACTCTGTTTTGTTGGCTTAAACAACATAGACCTGAATAAAACAGGCCTGCTATACGGTGCGGGAGAACACGCCAAGTATATTGCAGAGCACATTATAACGGCACTTGAAATTCAATCATTAGCAGTACAATTAAACTAATCACTCAAACTAGCCTTTTCAGTTAATCATAAAGAGTTGATAACGTATTAAAAGTCTTACTTACTACTCGTTGCAGCCGTCAGTGGTAAGTAAGATCGAACCAGGAGCTGTCTATGTCTATTCAAGAGTACCTAATCGCAGGTGAAAGCAAGAATGATTCTTTTAGCAATTTACATCATGCTGAAGTCCCGTATCCAAACAACAAAACGATCTATCAAGTGTTTCAAGAACAAGTAGAAAAAACGCCTTACAATATCGCGGTTACATTTGAAGGACAGGTGATCACATATATAGAACTGAACATACGTTCAAACCAATTAGCCCGTCACATACGTAAAGAATACTTCGCCGCAAAAGGAGATAAACTAGAACCTGATACCCTCATTGCTATATTTTTAGATAAAAGCGTCGATATGCTTGTTGCTATACTCGCAATAATGAAAGCAGGTGCCGTTTATGTGCCTATCAATATAAACGATCCTGAACAACGCATCAGCTATCTGTTAAATGATACCCAATGCGAATTAATACTCACGCACTCAACACAGGCTGATAAGCTAACCAACGCCTTACTCAATGATATTGATACACTAAAAAAAGAGTTTCCGCACCTTATCACTTTAGATTCAGCTCATCACCAAAATGAAAGTATTCAGGATTTACCGCTTTATAATAAGTCTACTGACTTGGCTTATATAATCTATACCTCTGGTACGACGGGTAAACCCAAAGGAGTCATGATTGAGCATCACAGCGTCATTAATTTAGCATGTTCTCGAAAAAATGATTTTAATATCGATGAGAGCAGTGTTATTTTACAATTCTCGCCAATCACATTTGATGCTTCGGTATGTGAAATTTTTAGTGCATTACTGCACGGTGCAAGACTCGTAATGGTCACTGACGACGTAAAACGAGACCCAGTTTTACTCACCAATAGCTTACATTCCGAACGCGTTTCAGTGGCAACCATCTTACCTTCATTATTGGCTCAAATATCATTAACGGATTGCCCTGAATTACCTTATTTAAAAACACTGATTGTAGCGGGTGAACCCTGCACCAAAGATGTCATGCTGATATGGAGTAAGGGTCGACAGTTGATCAATGCTTACGGTCCAAGTGAATCGACAGTATGTGCAACAGTGCATCATTTTAAATCAGGTGACTTACCATCAACCATTGGGGGGGCAATACAAAATACCTCGGTTTATATTCTTGACGAAAACTTATCGCCAGTAGACAAAGGCGTTACCGGTGAGTTGTATATTTCAGGTGTCGGCCTCGCGCGTGGTTATTTAAATAAAGTTCAACTAACCAACGAGCGCTTTATCCCCGATCCATTTAATCCTTCAAACACAAGCAGAACCCACAGTAAGCTGTATAAAACCGGCGATCTCGTTCGCTACTTAGAGAACGGTAATATAGAATATATTGGCCGTAACGATTTTCAGGTCAAGATCCGTGGACACCGTATCGAGCTTGGTGAACTGGAAAATACACTGTTAAGCTACCCTGATATCAAACAAGTCTGCGTACTGGCTAAAAACAGAATGGCTAATCAATCGGACTCAGCTAAAGATAATAGCGCGTCAAAATATCTGGTTGTGTACTATGTCGCTAACCAAGAACTTGATATTGATAAATGTATTAATTTTTTATCTCAGAGTTTACCCGAATACATGGTACCCAACTACTTTGTATGGCAAAAAGCATTTCCACTCACCAATAATGGTAAGGTAGATCGCAACCTCTTACCCGATCCAGAATCTCGACAAGAAAAGCAGGATTGCATAACGCCTCATACAAACGTTGAGTCCTCATTACTTAATATCTGGCAGTCGGTGTTAGGGTTTGAACAAATCAGTACTCACGATGATTTTTTCAAGATCGGTGGTAACTCACTACTTGCCATCACACTCGCCGTAAAAATCAATACCACTCTGAATTTAAAAATAAACGTGTCGCTGTTACTGGTCTATAGAACCATTGCAGACCAAGCTTCATTTTTGCTCGAAACCAATAGTCATAATCTTGAGTTCAAACCAATCGCGACCTTTCAGTCAAATGGTTTGAAACCACCACTCTTTTTCATTCACCCGAGTATGACGGGATCGGAGTTATATAAAGGCATGGTGAACGAATTTGACCAAGACCAGCCCTTTTATGGCGTGGAGTCATACAACTTTAACCACTTAGAAGCACCTGAAACTGATTTACGTTCGTTAGCCAAACGGTATGTCGACTATATAAAAGTCGTTCAACCTCATGGTCCTTATTTCCTTGGTGGTTATTCATTGGGCGGGAATATCTCTTATGAAATAGCCCACCAGCTAATCAATATGGGCGAAACAGTTGAAGGGGTCTATTTAGTTGATTCTGTGTTACCCGCATCAGACGCTAAAAAAGAAGGTGTCACCTATAAAGATGCGAAAAACTTCCTTGAATATTTTGAATTTAAAGATACTGACAATAAACGTTTATTAGAACTGGCTAAAATAGAAATGGGGTTATTATTTAGCTATTACCCAACGACAAAACTTCCCGTAAAGTTGGTGTTAATTAAAGCCACAAACTTATTTTCACCCTTAGATGATTTAGATAAAGATCACATCGCAAATCATTTTTTCCAAGTAGATAAAGCATATAGTGGCTGGGATAAATTCGCCAGAGAGGTGAATCAATACAAAATTGATGCTGACCACGAAACTATTGTCGAGCCTCAACACCTTGCAAGAGTTGCAAGTATCATTCAAAAAGAAATCAACCTACCAGAAAGCATTGAAATGCTCTGTCTTTGGTCATAGCCCCAAATTAAGCGCGAGCTGTCCACAGATCAGTGTGGCATCCTCTTCACACTATTTATATTGCAAATTTATATAAGGTTTAACGATGAAAGTTATTGCCGATAACCAACTAAAACTCATTGAGATTAATCGTTCAATGATTTATTGGATACCGCTATTATTATTCTGGTTAATCTGGATATTATTGCTTGGTAATCAAAGTATAGTGTTGGTATTTCAAGATTACTGGCAAAGTAGTATTACCATGATTGCAGGATCTTTTGTGGCAGGTGCAACACCGCTTGGTGGTGGGGCTGTCGCTTTCCCTGTGTTTACAAAATTAATGCAGGTAAGTAGCAGTGACGCGAGTTTCTTTAGCTTGTTAATTCAATCAGTAGGGATGACATTCGCGTCACTCTTTTTTATTAGCCGAAATACCATGATTAACTGGAAAGTAATTCGATACGCTTGTATCGGGAGTTTTGTCTCATTACCGCTCAGTTTAATATTTATTTCGTTAGAGAATATAACTGCACGCTT
The DNA here is from genome assembly GCF_900120065.1 of Moritella viscosa. Taxonomy (NCBI): domain Bacteria; kingdom Pseudomonadati; phylum Pseudomonadota; class Gammaproteobacteria; order Alteromonadales; family Moritellaceae; genus Moritella; species Moritella viscosa. Next base: position 14,349 of record NZ_FPLG01000104.1, on the reverse strand, counting down.
TATTTTTTCTGAATTTATCGTTTTTTGTGCATTCATCATTTTGTGGAAAAAACAAAATCCGTATTTGGAAAAAATGAAATCACTTTACTGGGCCGTTTTGTTTGGGTTTCTAGGAGGATTACTCACTGCAAAAATCGGTTCGGGCTGTGATGCTATATTATATTTTTATTTGGTTTTTATTTGTCAACATTGTGCTAAAGACAGTATACCGACAACAGTTTGTTTTATGGCAATTAACTCAGTTTATGCCAGTATTTGGCTTCTTTTAACCAGTACACCAAATGAATTTGTCGTCGGAAGTTGGTGGGCATCAGCGCCAATAGTGTCAATAGGAGCACCACTAGGCGCTTATGTACTATCAAAATTAAAAACATCACAGACAGTTATCATGATCATAACTATCATAAGTATTGAAGTTATCTCTAGTCTATTACTTGCCCCATTTTCATTAATGAACAAACTGACTATTGTACTCACCATTATGACATTATTAATGTATACAGTTTGGCAAAAAAAATACCTATAAACATGCCCTACTTCAACACGTTAATATAGATTAACATGAAATCACATGACCGGCCTCAGTTGCGGCAGTAAGTAAATGCTGACCTATAAACAAATCCTGTACCGCAATACCGGAACTATCAAAAATAGTAATATCAGTATTATTGACACGCCCTTTTGTACGTCCAGATAAGACATCACCAATCATGGTTAATTGATTTGCCCCCATTTCTTTATTCCCGTGCTGAAATTCACCAATAACTACCGACTGTGACGAAAAATCACAATATAAACCAGCGTTATCAAACAAGGCCGGAGGTAATTCTTGTTTACCTTTTGTATCGACTCCCATTGCCGAGATATGCGTACCCGCTTGCACCCATTCTGCAGAAAATAGAGCTTCACGCGCAGTCGTCGCTGTAATGATAATATCCGCGGCGCGACAAGCTTCTTCAGCCCCTGTTACTTGAGCATCAATGCCTACACCCATTAGTTTCTCAACCATGCCTTGTGCTTTATCATTATTACGGCCAACCACAAGCACAATACGAATATCACGAACACGGCAAACTGCAACACATTCATAAAACGCCTGATGACCAGTGCCAAAAATAGCGACACAACTCGCGTCTTCACGCGCTAATACCGATACGGCAACCGCATCTGCTGCCGACGTACGGTAAGCATTAACAGTACTTCCTTCTATCACGGCATCTAGTCGCCCAGTCTCTTGATCTAATAAAAAGATCGTAGACGCATGGCATGGTATGTTTTTCTCAATATTACCCGGCCAATAACTCCCTACTTTCCAACCCACTAGTTCTGCTGTGTTAGCCGATTTAAGTGAAAAAATAGTATTTTCAGCATCCCCTTCTGCAATCACAACAGGGAATAATTTAGCTTGTTCACTTGCCGCAATAAATGCAGCAGAGACCGCATTGAATGCCAGCTCATGACTAATTAATTGACTCGACAATACTTCACTTATATATTTCATATTCTTTTATCTTCCTTTATATGATTAGTATTACTACCAACCCTGAATTCTAGCCCAGTAATCAAGTTCAACCTGCTCTGTGTCTGCTACATAATAACCCGCATGCATGGCTGCGGTGGCGCAAGCATGATTGGGTAAAATACGTAACTGTGTGCCTACCGCTATATCGGGTAACTTTCTGCTATCATTAGCACCATCAATATCGTTACCAATCGCAACAATAATGCCATGCTCCTGATTAGCTCCAATGACTTGTAAACCGGGTATAATATTACCTTCACTATCACACACTAATCCATAACCACAATCCTGTCGTTGCGACTGCGTCCCCCGGTCTTGTGACAATGACATCCAACCCGCATCGATAAATAGCCAGTTTTTCTCTTCGTTATGACCAATCACAGTGGTAACAACAGATAACGCGATATCACTTGGCTTACAAACACCAATGCCAGACATGACTAAATCAAAAAAGGTATATACGCCCGCTCTTACTTCTGTCACACCATCCAAGTTCTCGGTAAAATGAGCAGTAGGTGTCGAACCAACACTCACCACAGGACAAGAAAATCCGCTTTCAATTAGCTGAGTGGCAGCAATCACCGCAGCATGACGCTCACCTTCAGCAGCAGCTACTAATGCTTCTTTAGTAATGCAATCATAAGATTCTCCCGCATGTGTCAGGACTCCACGCAACTCAGCACCACCTTGATGAAGGATCCTTGCGATCTCAACTAAGCGTGTATCATCAGGTTGGATACCACCTCGATGACCATCACAATCAATTTCCAATAATGTCGGGATCTTGATGTTGTGCGTCTGGCAAAATGCACTTACCGATTTTGCTTGCGCAACACTATCAAGTAAAATACTAATATTGATGCCTTTATTAAGCAGTACTTGAATACGGGACAGTTTTTGCGGGGAGATACCGACAGCATAAATTAGATCGGTATAGCCCGCGTCTGCAAATACTTCCGCTTCTTTAACGGTCGAAACAGTGGCTGGTGAATCAAAACCCTCGAGTATATGCTTCGCACCCGCAATAGATTTAATCGTTTTCAAATGCGGTCTTAAGATCACATTATGCGGAGCTAATTTAGCTCTTAAAAAAGCAACATTGGTATCAAACTTAGCTTTGTCGATCAGCAAAAAAGGCGTGTCTATCTTTGCTAAGCTTGTTGTGATTGACGTAGACTCTCCAGTTGACATCGTTTTTATAATTGACACGGTAATCGCTCCTTACACTCACTTTATTCAGTTATCTGCTTGGTAATGCATATATTGTGATATATCGAGATTTAGAATAATATTAACGATTACTAACTATCATATTAGGTTTGAACTTAATGCTTACCAGTGAAGACTTGCGTTTTTTCTATACCATATCGACTCAACCCTCTTTAACTGCGGCTGCACGTAAGCTTAATGTGACGCCGCCGACAGTGACTCAACGCCTACAAGCAATTGAATCTAAAGTGAGTGTTAAGCTGGTACAACGCCAAGCACGTGGCATAAGCCTGACCGAAGAAGGTTATTTACTGCAAAATAAAGCCCGATTCATTCTCGCAGAAATGGACCAACTACAAACGTTAATGACTAATAAAAAAAACCTAGTCAGTGGGACGCTAAAAGTATTAGCACCATTAGGGTTTGGTAATGATTACATAGCCCCCTTGGTTGGTGAGTTTCAGCAACAACATCCAAACCTCACCGTCGAATTAGAACTTTCGGACAAGCCAAGTTGGGCTGAAAGCCATAAATGGGACATTATCATTTATATTGGAGAACTGAGGGACTCAACATTAAAGCTGGCTACCCTTGCACCGAATCAACGTTTTCTGTGTGCTTCTCCTGATTATCTAAAGCGCCATGGTTCACCAGAGTCACCACGGAAGTTAAAAAATCATACTTGTATTGCGTTACGAGAAAACAGTGAAGATGTGACGTTATGGCGTTTCACCCATACTAATAGCGAAAAACAGGAATCGATACGTATTACACCAACCTTTACCAGTAATGAAGGCAGTGTTATAAAAAACTGGGCGATAGCAGGTCATGGGATCATTATGCGATCCGAATGGGATGTACAACCTGAATTAAATAATGGTGCATTAGTACGGTTGCTACCAGACTACAGCTTACCGAGTGCTGATATTGTGGCCTTGTTAGGTACCGATTCCCGTTCTCGTTCAGCCAGAACATCACATTTTTTACAATTACTAAAAGAACGTTTTGCACAGCAACCTTGGTTAAAAAAGTAATCATTTTAAATCTCGATAACAACACAAAAGTAGAGCATCATGGAAATCGTATTTTTAGGTACATCGGCAGGTACGCCGAGCAAAACCCGTAATGTATCGGGCCTAGCTATTCATCGGGTTAATTCCAAACTGTGGTGCTTAGTTGATTGTGGCGAAGGAACTCAGCATCAATTACTGCATACAAAACTATCTTTAACGCAATTACAGGCGATCTTTATTACCCACATCCATGGTGATCATTGCTATGGTCTGCCTGGACTATTAGCCAGTGCAGCAATGCAAGGCAGAACCGAACCACTTTGGATTATTGGGCCATCAAAGATTAAAACCTTTATCGAACTGATGAAAACTACGGTGCACCTCAATTTAAACTATGAATTAAAATATAAGTGTATTGATGAACCAAATAATACACTCGATGACTTAGCCATTGAATTTGATGTAGAAACAATTGAACTGTCACATCGCGTATCTTCTTTTGCTTATAGTTTCAGTGAAAACAGATTAAGCAATAAGTTAAATGTTAAGAAGTTAGAACAAGATAAGATCACTCGCGGGACACTTTGGGGCGAACTACAACAAGGGTTAGATGTACAACTCGATAATGGTCGTATTATTTGCGCACAAGACTATTTATTACCGATTCAAAAACCACGTAAAATTATCATTTCTGGTGATAACGATGATCCATCACTGCTCACTCAAGTAGCCAAGTCCGCCAACGTATTAGTGCATGAAGCAACATATACTCAAGATATTGCCATCAAAGTAGGTTCGGGACCACAGCACAGTTACGCTAAACTTGTAGCACAGTTTGCGAATAATGTCGGACTTGATAACTTAGTGTTAACCCACTTTAGCCCACGTTATCAAAACGCAATAAACAGCAGTCCTTCTATCTTTGATATCGAAAATGAAGCACGTACTGAATATAGTAAAAATCTATTTCTAGCCAACGATTTTGACCACTTTATATTAAACAAACAAGGTGCGTTAGCTAAGACTGTTGGCAAGAAATAATTACAGATTCTTGCTCTCTTTATTTTATATCGTGCCACACTAACGGCGCGGTAATCGACGGGATCGTATGGGGATTACGCAAGCCAAAGCGACCTCTCCGAATCATTGTCATATCGACAGTTATTACTACATTACTGAATTAGTTATTCGTGGTACAGGTTGGGCGTTAGTACCAAAGCATGTTGCTAATATACATTGTATAAAGGTGCAATAACTGAGCTATCAACTAAACATATTACCGACCCCCTGTTAATTGAAATCGGCATTGTTAAACGTCGAGATCAAGCCAGTGGTCCGGTCATAAATTGGATTTTTCAAGCATTAAGTAAGGGTGTTACCAAATAGTTAATATATTACTTTTTGGTTAATTTTACGTAGAAAGTCTATAATCCTGTGCTTAAGTTTTTTTTAAAAATCTAAATAAACTATAGATAACCTGCCTTTTAGTGCACAAAACTTACATGATCTAGATTTTTATGCCTTTTTTGTTGCTTTATCGCAGTTTTTTTGTCAGATTAATACCCACGTAACATATCAGTGACATGTACTGCTGATAATGAATGGAATCAATTTTTCAGACTGGATGGGGAATCATCGAGTTATAAGGGTCTGGTAATGTCTTTATTAGAAGTAAAAAATCTTCGCATCGAATATCCATCGAGACATGGTGTGCACGCAGCTGTGAAATCATTGTCTTTTTCTATCGAACGCGGTGAAATTGTTGGTGTGGTAGGTGAATCAGGCGCAGGTAAGTCAACTGTGGGTAATGCAGTTATTGATTTACTAAGTCCACCGGGTGTTATTGCTAACGGTGAAGTATATCTTGAAGGTGAAAAAATATCAGGTTTAACACCTGAAGAGATGCGTAAAGTACGTGGCTCAAAAATTGGTTTTATTTTCCAAGATCCAATGACATCACTAAATCCACTTTTTACTATCGAACGTCAAATTACAGAAACTATTCTAGCCAATCTTGATGTAAGCAAAGAAGAAGCTTTCTCTCGGGCACTTACCTTAATGGAACAAGTGGGTATTCCTGAGCCTGAATTACGAATTAAACAATACCCGCATCAATTTTCAGGCGGTATGAGACAACGTGTGGTTATCGCTATCGCATTGTCTTGTGAACCAGATTTAATCATTGCCGATGAACCAACAACCGCACTTGATGTTTCAATTCAAGACCAAATTCTAACGTTGATCCGTGAATTGTGTATCAAGAAAAATGTAGGCTGCATGCTCGTTACTCATGACATGGGCGTAGTATCAAATGTAACAGATAAAATCGCCGTGATGTACCGTGGTGATCTTGTTGAATTTGGTCCAACGAAGCAAGTACTTAGCGATCCTGAGCATGAATATACTCGTAGCCTTATTTCTGCAGTACCTCGCTCTGATATCAAGTTAGATCGTTTTCCACTGGTAAGCTATATCGAAGAAGCCGAAGAAATGAAGCAAATCGATATTAAAAACCACTGGTTAGGCCAAAGTCAGGATCAACGTGAATACACAGGGCCATTGCTGACTGTGAATGATGTCAGTCTTCGCTTTGTGACTAAAGATTCATTCTTTGAAAGCAAACGTGAATACGTACAAGCATCGAACAAAGTAAACTTCCATATTAATGAAGGTGAAACCTTTGGCCTAGTCGGTGAGTCAGGTTCAGGTAAATCAACGATTGCACGTGTTATTGCCGGTCTTTATGCACCGAATGAAGGTAACATCACGTTTGAAGGCATTGATTTAACCGCATTAAAATCTGAAAAAGAACGTCGCCCCATTCGTCGTCAAATGCAAATGGTGTTCCAAAATCCATATACGTCGATGAATCCGAGAATGAAGGTTTTTGACATTATTTCAGAACCAATTCGTTTCCACAAATTGGCATCATCTGAAACTGAAGTTCGTCAAATCGTACATGATCTACTGGATCACGTAGGACTAGGTAGAATGGCAGGGGTTAAATATCCACATGAATTCTCTGGCGGTCAACGTCAACGTATTTCAATTGCTCGTGCACTAGCAACACGTCCACGTTTATTAATTTGTGATGAACCAACATCAGCACTTGATGTATCCGTTCAAGCACAAATTCTTAATTTACTTAAAGATTTACAAGACGAACTCAATCTAACTATGTTATTCATTAGTCATGATTTACCGGTTATTCGTCAAGTAAGTGACCGTGTTGGCGTAATGCAAAAAGGGAAGCTGCTTGAAGTGGCACCGACAGAAGAGCTATTCACCAACCCACAACATGAATACAGCCAGCACCTTGTTTCGTTAATGCCTGAATTTAAAGGCTTACGTGACAAACTAGCAAGCTAAACGAAAAAATAACCGTTACATAACAACAAAAATAAACACAACACATCGGGAGTCACGTCCCAGCATGAAGGAGTTATGCAAATGAAAACCTTAAAGACCAAACTCGCCATTGCCCTAATGGCAGCAGGCCTAAGCGTTAGCGCAGCAGCAGCAGATATTACAGTTGCTTATGATGCAGATCCTGTATCGCTTGACCCACATGAGCAACTATCTGGTGGTACATTACAGATGTCGCACATGCTGTTTGATCCGCTGGTTCGTTTTACCAAAGATTTCGATTTTGAAGGCCGTATCGCTGAAAAATGGGAACGTGTAAATGATACAACTTTCCGTTTTCACCTACGTAAAGGCGTAAAATTCCACTCTGGTAACCAACTAACTGCTGATGACGTTGTATGGACATTCGACCGTCTAAAATTATCAGTTGATTTCAAAAACGTTTTCTCTCCATACGAAAAAATGACCAAGATTGATGACTACACAGTAGAAATCATCTCTTCAGAACCGTACCCACTTGTACTACAGACTGCAACTTATATCTTCCCAATGGATAAGAAGTTCTACTCTGGTAAAGAAAACGGTAAAGACAAATCTGCAATCGTTAAACACGGTAGCTCTTATGCGTCAACACACGTATCTGGTACAGGCCCTTTCACTATTACTTCACGTGAGCAAGGTGTAAAAGTTGTATTCGAGCGTTTTGACGGATACTGGGATAAGAAATCTCCAGGTAACGTTGACAAGTTAACGCTTGTACCAATTAAAGAAGATGCAACACGTGTTGCAGCACTTCTTTCTGGCGACGTTGATATGATTTACCCTGTGTCACCAAATGATCAGCGCCGTGTGAAAAGCGCGAAAGATATCGATCTAGTAACCGTATCTGGTACACGTATCATCACGTTCCAAATGAACCAAAGCAGCAACCCTGCGCTTAAAGATGTGCGCGTACGCCAAGCTATCGTAAATGCAATCAATAACGAAGCGATTGTGAAGAAGATCATGAAAGGCTTCGGCACCACAGCAGGCCAACAAGGTCCAGCAGGTTATGCAGGCTATGACGCTGATCTAGTGCCACGTTATGACTTGAAAAAAGCCAAACAATTAATGAAAGATGCAGGTTATGAAAATGGCTTTAAACTTTCAATGATTGCACCAAATAACCGTTATGTTAATGATGCTAAGATCGCGCAAGCAACAGCGTCAATGCTATCTAAAATCGGCATTAAAGTTGATCTAAAAACAATGCCAAAAGCACAGTACTGGCCTGAGTTTGATCTTTGTGCGGCTGACATGATGCTGATCGGCTGGCATTCAGATACTGAAGATTCTGCAAACTTCTCTGAATTCTTAACAATGACACGTGATGAAAAAACAGGTCGTGGTGCTTATAACTGTGGTCACTACTCAAACGCTGAAGTTGATAAACTAGTAAACAGTGCAAACGCTGAAACAGACACTGCAAAACGTGGTGTTATGCTACAACGTGTTGAAAACATCTTGTATGACGAAGCTGCTTTCGTGCCACTACATTGGCAAGATCTTGCTTGGGGTGCAAAATCGACTCTACAAGTTGCTCCAATTGTAAACGCGCTAAACTTCCCGTACTTCGGTGACCTAGTCGTTAAATAACTAAGTACACCTTTACTATGCGGTGTTTTTATCAAAAATCTGATAAAAACACCGATTATTTTTACAAAAAATATAGCGATAAATGCTATAAATTTAATAATACTTTGGGAGACAAGGAATGTTCACATTTCTGATCAAACGCCTGTTTCAAGCCTTGATAGTAATGTTCGTGATCAGTTTGGTAGCATTTTCCATTCAAGATAATCTAGGCGATCCATTACGTGAATTAGTTGGTCAATCTGTATCTGAAGCAGAACGACAAACACTTCGTGATGAGCTAGGTCTTAATGATCCTTACATAACTAAATATAGCCGTTTTCTTGTTAATGCAGTACAAGGTGACCTCGGCACTTCATATTTCTTTAAACGACCTGCAGCAGAAGTTATCTTAGATAAACTTCAAGCAACACTTGAATTAGTGTTTGGCGCAGCATTAATTATCGTTTTTGTGTCAATTCCTTTAGGAGTTTACTCAGCTATTCATCCCAAAAGTACACTTACTAAAATAATTATGGCTGTAAGTAGCATTGGTATCTCTGTACCTGTATTTCTTACTGCTATTATACTGATGTACATCTTCTCCATCGAACTTGGCTGGCTACCCTCTTACGGACGTGGTGAAACGGTTAATATCATGGGTTGGGAAACAGGTTTCCTTACTAAAGATGGTTTATTGCATTTAATCTTACCAAGTCTTTCACTTGCTTCTATTATGCTTCCACTTTTCATCCGCTTGGTTCGTTCAGAAATGCTAGAAGCATTAAGCTCGGAATACATCAAGTTTGCAAAAGCAAAAGGCTTATCATTAAACAAAATTTATTACCTACATGCGCTTAAAAATACCATGTTGCCAGTTATCACGGTTGGTGGTGTACAAATCGGTACTATGATTGCCTACACAATTTTGACCGAAACGGTATTTCAGTGGCCAGGAACAGGTTTTCTATTCTTAGAAGCGATTAACCGTGTAGATACACCTTTAATTACTGCTTATGTCATCTTCGTTGGTTTAATTTTTGTGGTAACGAATACCCTAGTTGACCTGTTATATGGGGTAATTAACCCTACCGTGAACATTACAGGTAAAGGATAATCGGTATGAACACAATAACTTCATCTCATGTTCCGACTCGCTGGGAACGCTTTAAAAACTCAGATCTTATTTATTATTTCTTAAGAGATAAGGTCGCTATGTTCAGCTTTGCGATCTTCTTAACTTTCTTGATCGCAGCGATAGCGGCACCATTAATTGCACCAACAGACCCTTATGATATTACCAGTATTGATATCATGGATTCAGAGTTACCACCGTCTTGGTTAGAAGACGGTGACGAACGTTTCCTATTAGGTACAGATGATCAAGGCCGTGATATTTTCTCAACCATGCTTTATGGTTCGCGTTTATCACTGACCATTGGTTTCTTAGCCGTTGCTGTACAATTGGTCTTAGGTATTGTTATTGGTCTGTCTGCTGGTTACTTCGGTGGCCGTATTGATAGCTTCCTTATGCGCTTTGCTGACGTACAGTTGTCATTCTCAACCATGATGGTGGCGATCATTGTTTCGGCTATCTTTAAAGCCAGCTTTGGTGCTGAGTTCTTTAGCCAATATGCCGTCGTCATGCTCGTGGTGATCATTGGTGTGGCTGAATGGCCTCAGTATGCACGTACTATTCGAGCATCGGTATTGGCCGAGAAGCAAAAAGAATACGTTGAAGCAGCGCAAGTGATGGGCTTAAAATCAATGCGCATTATGTTTAGACACATTCTGCCAAACTGCTTGTCCCCTATCCTAGTGATCTCAACGGTACAGATTGCCAATGCTATTATGTCAGAAGCAGCACTGTCATTCTTAGGCTTAGGTTTACCGGTTGATCAACCTTCATTAGGTGCGTTAATCAGTACAGGCTTTAAGTATATTTTCTCTGGCGCTTGGTGGATCACAGCCTTCCCAGGTGTATTACTGGTAACACTTGTACTTGTAATCAACCTACTTGGTGACTGGTTACGTGATGCATTTAACCCGAAGATTTATAAAGGTTAAGCAAATAAGCGTCATTGTTTATATGTAAGTAAATAATAGTAATAAAAAGCACTGTTCGTGAATACGTTCAGTGCTTTTTTTATATAATGAAAACAACATTCCACAGTATTGCGAACGGTTATTCTTATCTTTCTGTCAGGACAAAGTCGCGTTAGATAACTTCCTAAAGAAAAAATTTGGCTAGTAGCGTGACGGCGTCACGCTACTAGCCAATACATGTTTTTGATGGGTATATGTTCGCTAAATTTCACGTAGCGAACATATGCTTTACGAAACATCTTAGATAAACAGGGCTGCTTAGCTGCCCTTATACTAAATCAAACGGCCTTTTTAGTTTTATCATTAATAAGTTCGACCTCCTGATTGATGGCTATTTTCTTAGGCTTAATCGCTTCTGGTATCTCTTTAACCAGATTTATCGTTAATAACCCATGATTAAGGCTCGCACTGGTTACTTCTACATTTTCGGTAAGATTAAACTTACGTTTAAACATCCGATTAGCAATACCTTGATAAAGGAATTTGTGTTTATCTTTATCATTATCGTCTGTGTATCCTTTATCTCCAGAAACAGTAAGGACACCTTTTGCTACATTAATATCTAGTTCATGCTCAGAAAATCCTGCGACAGCTATAGTAATTGAATATTTATCTTCGCCGTGAATTTCAATGTTATAAGGTGGATAATTTGGTACTTTGTTATCGTCACCTAATAGACTACTAAATAAAGGAACAAATCTGTCAAAGCCAATAGTGCTGCGATAAATCGGAGTTAAATCGATAGTATTCATAATATATCCTCCAAAGAAGCAATATAAAATAAACCAGGGTGTTGAAAGAGAGACTTTCAGTGAAACATTATTCCTTTCAATGAAACGCTCTTCTTAGGAATTATTTTATATAATAAACCGATCTTTTTTCAAATATTTATTTATAGAATTTTTTTATAAGTAAATAATCATATGGAATATCTCATTAGGATGTTTGATGGTCGGCAACTACGCGCCTGAAATAATGATTGGAGGGAGGTTAGCTCGCTAGATTTCACGTAGCGAACCATTTTATCTGTGCTTAATCTTAAACGAGCGTCATGCGCAGTGGAACGGAAGTAGAGAATGAAGTGCTCTAAACCATATTTGGACAAAAGTGGCTTAGAGCTGTTGTACTAACCGATGTAATACACATTAGATTTTGTAGGGGGCGTGATTCCATTCACTCCCACTAAACATGACATTTTAAACTTGCCTTAACATGTTCGGGTTATAAAATAGATATTACCTAGTAATATCTATTTTAACTAGCTACGCATCTAGAATAATTTTTGGTGGGAGTTAGTTCGCTAGATTTCACATAGAGAACCATTTTTACAGCCTAATCTTACATAGCATGCGTTATGCGCTGTGGTTAGGTATTTAGATTAGTCTTCAATTGAGGACTACTTGTAGATTAAGCATACTTCCGAGATCCGAATATGGTCTATTTGTATTGTGATTCTTTTGTGATGCTTTTGTGATGAATGGTATTTTAAAATAGAGCAAAATATGCATGTAAGAAATTGAGTTGTTAGCGACCTAAATACCTGATAATTATTTTCTATTCTCCGATTAATCGAAGGTTTCCCGAACGTTTTTATTAAAAATAAAAATGTATAACATAAGGTATTAAAAATTGAATAACTCTAAACAGATTTACCAGGTAAGTTCGCTCGCTGTTCGTAGAATATTACTAGCTTCTATCATGGTATTATTCACTACTGCAATACTGTATTTTTTAGGTGTCTTTAATCAGTCCACTGTAACAGCTCAGCAGTTTGTTAATTTACAAGAGGGCGAAGCACCAAACCCTGGGTTTCGTCGAGCACATGCAAAAGGTATTTGCATTGCAGGTACATTTGAATCAAACGGCTCACTTGATCGTTATTCTCTTGCAAAAGTGTTTGATGAAGGTTCAACCCCATTTTTAGGGCGATTTTCTATTGGCGGAAATAACCCTACAGCTCCTGATTTAAAGTCGCCAGTTCGCAGCATGGCGTTCACTCTACTAAGTACAGATAATCAAGAATGGCGAGTAGCGATGAACACGCCTCCGGTCATGGCCGTTGCGACACCCGAAGCATTCTTTGAGCAATTACAAGCGTTAACATCTCCTCCAGCTATAAAACCGAGTAAACTTAAAGCGTTCTTTGCATCGCATCCAGAAAGCAAAGCGTTTAATGAATGGGCGTCTACCTATGTACCAACAAACAGTTTTTCAACGGAACTTTATCATAGCATTAATGCTTTTTATCTTGTCGATGATGCAGGTAATAAACAAGCTACACGCTGGGTTGCTGTTCCGCAGTTGGCAAGTGATATGCCATTGCTTAATACTAATTCACCCAATGCATTACAAGAGCAATTGACTGCATTGTTAAAAAAAGGAACGGTAAATTTCTCTCTGATTTTTACTCTTGCGGATGATTTAGATGATGAAAATAATCCGACAATACCTTGGCCTCATCAACGTAAACAGATCAATGCCGGCACGTTAGTAATAACCAGTTCGGAAGCTCAAAATACTGGGTTATGTGCACAAAAGAACTTTGATCCGCTGGTGTTACCCGAGGGTATAGAAGCAACGGAAGATCCAATATTACGAGCAAGAAGTTCTGCTTATTCAGAATCTTACCGTCGAAGAGCTAGAGAAACATTACTCGGTACAAAACCAACATCGGTACAGGAATAAATGGCATGACAAAAAATACAAGTTATTCTAGACGTTCTAGACTATTGCATTGGGCTATGGCATTAATAATAATATCAATGATCTTCTTAGGCTTATCAATGGTGAAAAGCTTAGCTATATGGCAAATAGAGGCTATTTCACTTCATAAATCGTTCGGTGTTTTAGCATTTACATTGGTGATTATTAGGTTAATAAACAGAGCGTCATCAACAAGTCCTGCATTGCCAAGTTACTTGCCAAAATGGCAAGTATTTATGGCTCATGCCACACACGTAGGACTGTATGGTGCAATGCTTTTGATGCCTATTTCAGGTTGGTTAATGCAAAATGCAGGCGGACGGAGTGTGCGTTTATTTGATTTGTTAACATTACCACAGCTAATTGAGACAGATATTTATGCATATAGCTTATTTAGAGAAATACATGGTTTTTTCTCCTTAGTGTTTTTAGCTATGATATTTATGCATATTGGTGCAGCGCTCTATCACGGATTAATAAAGCAAGATGGTGTGATGTCGTCAATGACATCAGGTGAAAAATAAACGAAAGTTGGTTCTCTCGCAACTATTATTACAAATGTAGATGAGTCACACTCCAGATATGATTCCTAGATTATCTGAGTTTGCGACAGAACCTAAAATCGTCTCTGAGCGGCTGTTTAACATAAAGACTCTAATGCGCAATATCAAATGTAGGTCCCCGATAGAAATGTCAGGTTTGTCACCGTTAGAAATGTCATGTTGAACTATCTTCAGAGCATCAATTCGACGCTCTGGATCTACATGATGTTACTCACTATGACTGATATTGAAATATGCAGAATTAACACCATCAAAA
>NZ_FPLG01000079.1:0-49387 GCF_900120065.1 Moritella viscosa | reverse complement strand
CCCCTGCCACTTTCTTCTGTAAATCTTCAGATATGGTTATCCAATGAGTAATTTTTCACGTTATTACTTGCAGCAAATGGGTATCACATTATGGCAATGTCATAAGCCTGAGCAATTTCCTCATCTTACTAGCCAGGCCGAAAAAAAACCATTGCCTAAGCATTGCCAGATTCTGATTATCGCGAATGATAAACTTACACCGCACAGTCAATTTATCAAACAAGTCTTGCGTACGTTACAGCTTGAATTTAACCAAAGCCATATCATTACTGAAGACGAGTTAAAGTATTATTACCAAACGCCTAAATGGATTTGGACTATCGGTTGTAAACAATCAGATCTTGCTGCAAAACAGCAACTCTCATCACCTCATCTAGATGTACTGTTGCATTCTGCTCAAGCGAAAAAGCAGCTTTGGCAACAAATCGTCAGTTATATGCAATAACGAGTCTTTAATGCCAAAAATCATTCCGCTAACACCTGAACATTTACCTTTAATCCAAAAAATTGAAACTGCGAGCCATGCATTTCCTTGGTCGGATAAAGTCTTAGCCAGTAACTTCGGCGCTCGATACTTTAATTTTTTATTGATAAAAGATGAGCAAATTTTAGGTTATTACTTTGCGAGTCAAGTTGCTGGAGAAGCGAGTTTACTCAATATTGCGGTTGCCCCTGCACATCAAGGTAAGGGTTACGGCAAGCTACTTATTAATCATCTTATCCAACAATGCCAACAGCAAGATCTATTTCAGTTATGGTTAGAAGTTCGCGAGTCGAACCATGCAGCTTATCAGTTGTATTTAAATATTGGTTTTAATGAAGTTGATCGTCGTTTTGGTTATTATCCTGCCGCAACGGGCAGAGAAGATGCCATCATGATGTGCTACATTGTCTAAAAATAAGACAGGGTGATTCTTTAGTGTTTTTGCCATAGGTAAAGCCTATTGCTTGTATACTTATTCCTGATTAATGATTACTATCCGTGACATATTATGCGTTCATTCTATTTATGGATAATCAGAGAAACTAATGACCCAACACTTAGTAAACAGTTTTAGATCTAAATTTGCGGCACGTAAAGCAACAACTGCAATTCGCTTTCAAGAAAACGGTGAATGGCAAGATATTACTTGGTCTGAGCTACTAGATAATTCAGACCGCGTTGCAAAAGCATTACTATTTCTTGGTTGTGGCGTTCAAACTAAAGTCGGTATCTTTGCAAATAATCGCCCAGAGTGGAGTTTTGCTGATTTAGGCATTTTAGCTGCACGTTGCGTTACGGTTCCTATTTATCCAACGAATACCACAGAGCAAACGCGCTATATTATTAATAATGCAGATATCGATTATTTATTCGTTGGCGGACAAGAACAGTTTGATAAAGCGCTTGAGCTGTTAATTAGCAATGACTTAAAGTTGGTTGTTGCGCTGACGGATACAGTCGATTTAAAAGGCGCATCGAATGCGATGTACTTCTCTGAGTTTATTCAGCAAGGTGATGATGAAGCCGCTGATGCTGAGTTTGAACAGCGACTTACTGACGCGAGTATGGATGACTTAGTTACCCTTATTTATACATCGGGTACAACAGGGCAGCCAAAAGGTGTCATGCTTGATTACACTAATTTTGCAGCTGCATTCAGTAGTCATGATAAAATGATTAATGTTTCGGAAACTGATACCTCAATTGCATTCTTACCATTAAGTCATGTGCTCGAGCGTAGTTGGTCTTTTTACCTGATGCATTGTGGTGCGCAAAATGTGCATCTCGAAAATCCAAAGCTGATTATTGATGTTATCGCAGAAATTAAGCCTACGCTACTTGTCGCAGTGCCGCGTTTATATGAGAAAATATACAGTACCATTCATAGTCGATTAGAATCAGCATCAGCAGTAAAAAAAGCGTTGTTTGGCTGGGCAACTAACGTTGGGTTAATACATTTTAAGCTTATTCACTGTAATCAGCAGCCATCATTATTCTTATCGATTCAGCATAAACTCGCTGATAAACTTATTTTTTCTAAACTACGCGGGATTCTCGGTGGTAACACGCGTTTTTTGCCTTGTGGTGGTGCTAAAGTTGAACCTGACATAAATATATTCTTCCAATCAATCGGTATTGAACTGCAAGCTGGTTATGGCATGACTGAGACAACTGCGACGGTATGCTGTCATCGTGGTATCGGATATGATTTTGGCTCTATTGGTCTACCTCTACCTGATATGGAAGTGAAAATAGGTACTGATAACGAAATATTAGTGCGTGGTGATACGGTAATGAAGGGTTATTATAAAATGCCCGAAGAAACCGAAAAAAACTTTATCGATGGTTGGCTGAAAACTGGCGATGCGGGTAAAATATTAGCGAATGGTGAAGTCGTGATGACTGAGCGTATTAAAGAGTTAATGAAAACATCGAATGGCAAATATATTGCACCGCAGTTGGTAGAAGGCACCTTAAATAAAGACCACTTTATCGATCAGGTCGCAATTGTTGCTGATTCTCGTCATTTTGTAAGCGCGTTAATCGTGCCATCATTTGATGCTTTAGAAGAGTATGCAAATTCGATAAACCTGCAATTTTCAAGCAAAGCGGAACTGTTACGCCATAGTCATATTGTCACTATGTTTGAGAAACGAGTTCAAGATTTACAAAGTGAGTTAGCTAACTTTGAAAAAGTGAAAAAATTCAAACTACTTAGTCGTGAATTCTGTATGAAAAAAGGCGAGATAACCCCGACGCTGAAATTACGTCGTAAAGTGATTGAAAGTGAATATAAGAAAGATATTGATGAAATGTATAAGAGTGATAAAAAGTAATCGCTGTTAAATATAGAAAAGGGAGCTAATTAGCTCCCTTTTTGCATTTAGCTTTATATTCAGTAAGCTAAGTAGCTGATTAAGACTTACTTAAATTTAGTCTGTAATGGTGGTAATACTTGTTTTTTACGGCTTACAACATTTGGTAGGTCGATAAGTTCACCGACGAATGTACCACCGAGTGTTTCTGCTACTAACTCGCCTTCTTCACTTTCGATTAATGCGATAGAGTTTAGGTTGGTAATATCAGTCAGTAATACTAATGCGGTGTGGTAACCGTGTTCAGCTTTATATTTAACGAGCTCAGCCTGTAGTTCTTCTTTACGTGCTAGTGCTGAATCAACGTTAGTGATCTCTATTTGTGCAATTGAGAAATCTTTTTTACCAATAGTATAAACTTTAAGGTCACGTAAAATGAGTTCTTCAGAAGGTATTGCTGCAATATCAGATTTCGCGGCAAATTGTGCAGTAACGAATGCATCAATATCATCAATACCAGCAATTTTAGCAATCTCATGTGCTGCATCGATATCGATTTGTGTACATGTAGGTGAGTTGAAATGTACTGTGTCACTTAAGATCGCACCTAACATCATCACTGCCACTTTTTGGTCTATTTCGATGTTGTGGATCTTATACATGTTGTAAACAATAGTGTTTGAACAACCACAAGGCCAGATCCACGCTTCAAGTGGCTCATCTGTTTCGAAGTCACCTAGTTTGTGATGATCAACGATACCGCGAATTTTAGCTTGGCGGGCATCTTTTGGTGCTTGGTTAAAATCTGAATAATCAATGATCCAAACTTCTTCATCTGCAATTGATGTACGAATTTCAGGGCACGCTAGACCAGCTTGTTCAAGCAAGAAAAGACCCTCTGCATTTGGTTCGCCTTGCATGATTGGTGTTACTGTTTTGCCATCGCGTTTTGTTAAAAATGCAGATAGAGAGATTGAGCCTGCTAAGCTGTCACAATCAGGGTTTGTGTGTCCTAGTACTAACATCATTGCTTCCAAATTAATTATAGGTTTATGGATTAATGAACATAATAGTGATCTCGGTTAAGCTGTGCAACCTAATCCGCTTAATCACTGCATTATTTAGCTCGGTTAGAGCTTGCTCTTGACCGTTTATTATTCACTGTTTAAGTATAACATTGGATTTTTAATGTGAGCATTGCTGCAAATTAAGATAATTAGTCGGTAATTCTGATATGAATCAAGCAAACAACTTTTTTGTTGCCAAATTATGTGACCTTGATTGTATCTGCTGTAAAGAAGATTATAATTGCGTGATCTAATTAACAGTTTAAGGCAATAGAATGCAGCAAAGGGCTCATCTTTTTTCGTTACGTATTGCGCATGCACTACGTGAGTCGATTAACCGCCATGGTTATGACTCGACTAAATTCGGAAAAGATTTATTAGCGGGTATTACCGTTGGTATTATTGCTATTCCCTTAGCGATGGCACTTGCTATTGCCAGTGGTGTTGCCCCTCAATATGGTCTTTATACAGCTATTATTGGTGGTATTGTTATTGCGATATCGGGTGGTAGTCGCTACAGTATTTCGGGTCCTACCGCTGCTTTTGTTGTTATTTTATATCCTATCGTTCAGCAGTATGGTTTTGGTGGTTTATTATTAGCGACGATAATGTCAGGACTTATCTTGGTCATCATGGCTATATTACGTCTTGGCCGCTTTATTGAATATATCCCAGAAGCGGTGACCTTAGGTTTTACTGGTGGTATCGCAGTCGTGATTGCGACATTGCAGATCAAAGATATTTTAGGTCTATCGACTGATACTTTACCTGAGCACTATTGGGATAAACTTGCATCACTCGTGAGTGCATTACCTGAGTTACACTTGCCGAGTTTTACGGTCGCCATATTTACACTTGTTATAATGCTAATTTGGCCGAAATTTAAAACAGTTATTCCAGCACATTTACCTGCCGTTATTTTTGGTAGTTTGTTCGCGCTTGTATTAAATAATATGGGGATGGACATTGCTACTATTGGTAGCCGTTTTCATTACTTATTGCCTGATGGCAGCCAAGGTGCAGGGATCCCGCCTTACTTACCTACTTTTGAATGGCCTTGGCTACAAGCGGGGGCGAATGGTCAACCGTTAGCATTAAGTTGGACGTTGTTGTCTGATTTATTACCTGCCGCTTTTGCGATTGCCATGTTAGGGGCTATTGAATCATTACTGTGTGCCGTGGTACTTGATGGCATGACAGGTAAACGTCATAGTGCAAATAGTGAATTACTCGGGCAAGGTATTGGTAATATCGTGGTCCCATTTTTTGGTGGTATTACCGCAACAGCGGCAATTGCGCGTTCTGCTGCGAATGTTAAAGCTGGAGCTCAAACACCTATATCTGCGGTTATTCATGGTTTCGTTGTGTTGGCGAGTTTAGTATTACTTGCACCATTATTAGCTTATTTACCTATGCCTTCGATGGCTGCATTATTATTAGTCGTAGCTTGGAATATGAGTGAAGCGGGCAAAGCATTACACTTATTAAAAACAGCACCGAAGAGTGATCTTTGGGTTTTCGCGATTTGTTTTTCGTTTACTATTTTGTTTGACATGGTGTTGGCTATTACGGCAGGTATCTTGTTAGCGGCTGTATTATTCATGAAAGAAATTGCTGAGATGGTTAAAGTTACTGATATTACTGATAATAAACGTATTGTTACAGTTGATATTCCTGCTGGTTGGCGGGTGTTTAAAATTAACGGACCATTATTTTTTGCAGCAGCAGATCGCGTATTTTCAGAACTTGCGGATAAAACGACAGAAGTTGATGGCTTTGTACTGTATTTAGATGCTGTACCATTACTCGATGCTGGCGGGCTGGCTGCAATGGAGCAATTTATTAATCAGTGTAAGATCTACAATACTCAAGTGATATTCTGTGATTTGCAATTTCAACCATTAAAAACCTTGGCGAGAGCAGGTATACAGCCTATCGGTGGTGTTACTTCCTTTAGTCCGACATTACATGAGGCATTAACTGAAATTGCGAACTATTAATTGCAGCTCGACCTTGTGTCTTACCGTGATTTCAGCGAAAATAGCGGCCATTAGATTTAACCCAATGAGAAGACTCATTCATGTCAAATAGCATTCTTGAGCAAGAGGTGTCGAAAAGACGTACTTTTGCGATTATCTCGCATCCCGATGCCGGTAAAACAACAATCACCGAAAAAGTATTATTATTCGGGAACGCATTACAAAAAGCCGGTACTGTGAAAGGTAAGAAATCGGGTCAGCATGCTAAATCTGACTGGATGGAAATGGAAAAAGAACGTGGTATTTCGGTTACAACATCGGTAATGCAGTTTCCGTATCGTGATAGTCTTGTCAACTTACTTGATACTCCTGGACATGAAGACTTCTCGGAAGATACTTACCGTACTTTAACTGCGGTTGACTCATGTTTAATGGTTATTGATTCGGCAAAAGGTGTAGAAGCACGAACTGTTAAATTAATGGAAGTAACACGCCTGCGTGATACACCAATTATTACCTTCATGAATAAAATAGACCGTGATATTCGCGATCCAATTGATTTGATGGATGAAGTTGAAGAAGTATTAAAAATTGCATGTGCACCTATTACTTGGCCGATCGGCATGGGTAAAGAACTAAAAGGTGTTTATCACATTTTACGTGACGAAGTGATCATGTATAACATCGGTCAAGGTCATATGATCCAAGACAGTCGTGTGATTAAAGGTATTAATAATCCAGAACTTGACGAAGCACTTGGTGATTACGCTGAGCAATTACGTGACGAGATGGAACTTGTTGAAGGTGCTGCAAATAAATTCGATCATGAATTATTTATGGCGGGCGAATTAACGCCGGTATACTTTGGTACAGCGCTCGGTAACTTTGGTGTTGATCATGTACTTGATGGTTTAACTGAGTGGGCACCCAAGCCGCAACCTCGTGTAACAGATTTGCGTACGATTACGCCAAATGAAGATAACTTCTCTGGTTTCATATTTAAGATCCAAGCGAACATGGATCCAAAACATCGTGACCGAATTGCTTTCATGCGTGTTTGCTCTGGCAAATATAGCAAAGGCATGAAGATGAAGCATGTGCGTTTAAATAAAGATGTCAGTATTTCTGATGCGGTAACCTTTATGGCGGGAGATCGTACTCAAACTGAAGAAGCATACCCTGGTGATATTATTGGTCTACATAATCATGGTACGATCCAAATTGGTGATACGTTTACCCAAGGTGAATTACTTAAATTCACCGGTATTCCTAACTTTGCACCAGAAATGTTTCGCCGTATTCGTCTAAAAGATCCACTAAAACAAAAGCAATTGCAAAAAGGTCTGATCCAGCTATCTGAGGAAGGTGCTGTGCAGGTGTTCCGTCCACAACGCTCAAATGATTTAATCGTAGGTGCGGTTGGTGTGCTGCAGTTTGACGTGGTAGTGCATCGTTTACGTACCGAATATAAAGTAGATGCAATCTATGAAGGCATCAGTGTTGCGACAGCACGCTGGGTTGACTGTAAAGACTCGCGTAAGCTAGAAGAATTCAAGAAGAAAGCATGGGACAATATTGCATTAGATGGTGGTAATAACTTAACGTATATTGCCCCGACTATGGTTAATTTACGTTTAGCACAAGAACGTTACCCGGATGTTGTATTCCGTGAGACGCGCGAACACTAATACATTACTTAGTAAAAATAAGCATAAAGCCTTACCTCTAAAGAGGTGAGGCTTTTTTTTGGGTATTATTTATGACTGCAATAGCCTTTCATTCGTAAGTTTTAAGTGTTTGATTTATAGAAAAACTTTATTATTTTTCTACTATATTTAAATTTTGTGTGATTTAGCTCGCATATATCCGGATTTTTATTTTTAAATGATGTACACTACGTCAGCCTTTTTATGTGGCTCCGCTCGTTAAGAGAGTTTGAGCAAAAGACCACTAATTTTGCGCACAAAATACAACATGTGGAGCTATAATTGATATAGCTTTATTCAAAGACCCGTCTACCTGAGGCCCGTGAATGTCTGATACATCACCCGTACAATTTACTGATTTAAATTTACCTGAACCAATTTTAAAAGCGTTGAATGATCTAGGTTATGAAACACCTTCACCAATTCAAGCTGAATGTATTCCGTTACTACAGGATGGTGGTGATGTGCTAGGTATGGCACAGACTGGTACGGGTAAAACAGCTGCGTTTGCATTACCATTATTGAGTCGTATTGATACGTCACTGACTAAACCACAGATATTGGTATTAGCACCAACTCGTGAGTTAGCGATTCAAGTTGCTGAAGCATTCCAAGCATACTCACGTCACATGCGTGGATTCCATGTGCTACCTATCTACGGTGGTCAAAGCTACCCGATTCAGTTAAAAGCACTGAAACGCAACCCACAAGTGATTGTTGGTACTCCTGGCCGTGTGATAGATCACATTAACCGTGGTACGCTTGATCTTTCTGGTATTAAAGCGTTAGTACTTGATGAAGCTGATGAAATGCTACGTATGGGCTTTATTGATGATGTTGAATCAATTCTGTCTAAAACTCCTGAACAACGTCAAATGGCGTTATTCTCTGCAACTATGCCTGAAGAAATTCGTCGTATTACGAAACGTTTTATGACTGAACCAACTTCAGTTAAAATTGCAAATAAAACATCAACAGTTGAAAACATTGAACAAAAATGTCTAATCATTGGTGGTTTACAAGCAAAACTTGATGGCCTAACTCGTATTCTTGAAACTGAAGACTACGATGGCGTGATCATCTTTGCTCGTACTAAGACAATGACTGTTGAACTTGCTGAGAAATTAGAAGCTCGCGGTTATTCTGCAGCGGCACTAAACGGTGATTTAAACCAAGCAATGCGTGAGCGCACTGTAAGCCGTTTGAAAAATGGCCAATTAGATATCGTAATCGCGACAGATGTTGCGGCACGTGGTCTTGATGTTAGTCGTATCGATCTAGTAATTAACTACGATATCCCAACTGACACAGAATCATACGTTCACCGTATCGGTCGTACTGGTCGTGCTGGACGTAAAGGTACTGCAATCCTATTTGCAGCACCACGTGAACGTCGTTTATTAAAAGCGATCGAACGTGCTACACGTCAACCATTAACTATGATGGATCTACCTTCACGTGATGATGTTACGAAAAAACGTATTGCATCATTCCGTGATCAGTTATCTACACTTTCTTCTGGTGAAGAAAATCTAGATTTCTACAAAAACTTAGTTGGTCAACTTTCTGAAGAGTTAGAACTAAGCGAATTAGATCTTGCATCTGCGTTATTATTCATGGCTCAGAAAGAAAAACCATTAGTATTACCACCAGAAGCGCCACGTCGTGAACGTAGCTTCCGTGATGATGACCGTGGTGATCGTGGCCGTGATCGCAACGACCGTGGCGAACGCCGTGATCGTGGTGACCGCCCAGAACGTGCTGAACGTGGTGAGCGTCGTCCAGCTGCAGAAATGGAAGTTTTCCGTATCGAAGTTGGTCGTACTGATGGTGTTCAAGTTAAGAACATCGTTGGCGCTATTGCTAATGAAGCGAATATCAACAGCCGTAACATCGGTGGTATCCGTCTACATGATGACTACTCAACAATTGAATTACCAAAAGGTATGCCAAGCGAGCAGTTACAACAACTACAACAAGTTTATGTTTGTAACAAAGCATTACGCATGAGCAAACTTGAAGGTGTTGCAGCTGAAGGTCGTCAAGAGCGTAGCCGTCCAGCACGTGATAACGATCGTCCAGCACGTGATGGCCATCGTGGTCAACGCCGTGATTCTAACGGTGGCGAACGTCGTGAGAACAGCGAACGTCGTCCACGTCGTCCACGTCGTGACTAATTTTAGCTAGTTAATAGTTAAATATATGAAAAGGAGCGCTTGCGCTCCTTTTTTGCATCTGGGATATTAGTACTAATCACATTACATAAATACATTATTTAATGTAATTAGTACTTATGCATCAATAGATAAGTAACACTCCTTCAGTAAATTTATAGGATTTTTTCTTGTGAAAATGGATCTCTCTACTACTGCGCCTGTTGCGATGAAGCAAGCGCATTCGATGACAATTCATCAGCATACTCGTCAAGACGACTATTTTTGGCTGCGTGACGATGAACGTAAAAATAAACAAGTTTTAAACTATTTAGAACAAGAAAATGACTATACGAAAGCGGTTTTATCGCCATTAGCGTCATTACAAACTGAACTTTATGATGAAATGGTGGCGCGGGTAAAACAAGAAGATGCATCAGTGCCTTATTTGAAGAAAGGCTATTGGTATCAAACCCGTTTTTCGGAAGGTAAGGAATATCCTGTGTATAGCTGGCGCAAGGATAATACCGATGCCGAGTGGCTGGTATTACTCGATGCTAATGAACGTGCTAAAGGTCATCAGTACTATCAGTTAGGTGAATTAGCAATAAGCCCAAATCATCAGGTATTGGCTTTTTCTGAAGATACTGTTAGTCGTCGCCAATATCGTTTACGTTTCCTTAATCTTGATACTGGTGAAGCATACCCCGAAGAGATTGAAGATACTGAATCTGTGGTGTGGGCAAATGACAGTAAAACGCTATTTTATGTAAAAAAACATCCGACGACACTATTACCTTATCAAGTATATCGCCATCAACTCGGTACTGACATTAGTGCTGATGTACTGGTTTATGAAGAATCAGATGATACTTTCTATACTGATATCTACAAATCGACGTCTGATGATTACATCATGTTGTCGTTGAGTAGCACCATGACAACGGAAGTACACGTATTACCAGCGGATAAACCGACTGAAGTATTTACGTTATTACGTGCGCGTGAACGCGGTCATGAATACAGTGTTGATCACTATCGTCAGCAGTTTTATATTCGCAGTAATAAAACGGGTAAGAATTTCGCTTTGATGTCTGCGACCTTGACGACGATTGCAGATACTCAGCAATGGCAAACTATTATTCCTGCACGTGATGATGTGCTATTAGAAAGTTATGAACTATTCCGAGACTGGTTGGTTGTTGAAGAGCGAGAGCAAGGTCTAACTTTTTTAAGGCAAATTAATTGGCAGACCAATGCCGATATCATCATTAAATTTGATGATCCAACCTATACCGCATGGCTAGGCACAAATCCTGATCCTGATACCGACAAATTACGTTATGGCTACTCGAGTTTAACGACGCCGACCTCAACGTATCAGTTAAATCTTGATAGTGGTGAGCGTGAAATATTAAAGCAGCAAACTGTTGTTGGTGATTTCTGTGCGCAAGATTACCAGAGTGAACGCGTTTGGATTGTTGCTGAAGATGGCGTTAAGATCCCTGTGTCCTTAGTATATAAAACGGCGCTGTTTTCGAAGAGCAATGTTAATCCAATATTGCAATACGCTTATGGTTCTTATGGTTCGAGTATTGACCCCTATTTTAGTGCATCGCTATTAACCTTACTTGATCGCGGTTTTGTTTATGCAATTGCGCATATTCGTGGTGGTGAAGAATTAGGTCGTCATTGGTATGAAGATGGTAAGTTACTCAATAAAATGAATACCTTTACGGATTTTACTGCTGTAACCAGAGGTTTAGTCGAACAAGGTTATGCAGACCCCAAGCGTATCTATGCTATGGGTGGTTCTGCAGGCGGTTTATTGATGGGGACAGTGATAAATATTGCACCTGAGTTATATCATGGTGTGGTTGCTGCTGTACCATTTGTTGATGTCGTTAGTACCATGCTTGATGAATCTATTCCCCTGACAACCGGAGAGTATGACGAGTGGGGTAATCCGAACGACGCCGAGTTTTATCATTATATGTTGTCGTATAGTCCTTATGATCAAGTGACTGCACAAGCTTATCCGAATTTATTGGTGACGACAGGGTTACATGATTCACAAGTGCAATATTGGGAGCCTGCAAAGTGGGTTGCTAAATTGCGTGAATTAAAAACAGATGCGAACGTATTGTTACTACATACGGATATGGAAACGGGGCACGGCGGTAAATCTGGACGTTTTCAGCATTACCATGATACTGCTAAGGAATATGCTTTCATGTTAGATTTAGCAAAGTCTACAGAGCTGTAAAATAAATAAAGAGCAAGTGATCTAAGCTATATAAGCTAGGATACTTGCTCTTAATGATCAAATCAGGATATGTTGCTAGCGTGGCATAGGCATTACCCGATTACGGCCAAGACGTTTTGCTTCATACAACTGTAGATCAGCGCGGGTTAAAATATCATGGCTGGTATCACGGGGCTTATTTTCACTCACGCCAATCGATATAGTGATGTTATCAATAACTTTACCTGAACGCTTATCTCGAATACTCAGGCGCTCAATGGCGCGGCGAATTGATTCCGCATTCTGACGAGCAATAGTGAAGTTTTTATTTGGTAAAATCAGTACAAATTCTTCGCCACCATAACGGAATACTTGCTCACCTTCTTGGCAGCTATCTAAGATACGTTTTGCAATGGCTTTTAATACTTGATCACCAAGCTGATGACCAAAGTCATCATTAAATGATTTAAAATTATCGATATCGACCATTAAGATTGAAAAAGTGCGGTTCAAGCTTGGATTACTGCAAAAGGTTTCAATTTCTTTGCTAAATACCCGGCGGTTAAGTAGGCCTGTTAAGCTGTCATGCATGGCATCGTGCTGTGTTTCTAATAATGTTTCACGTAACTGCGCAATTTCAGCCTGTGCTTCGTGCAATTGGCTTTTGAAATGACGCGTTGACGAACGCACATCGTGAGACTCTTTGATCAGTTCCCGCACTGCTGATAATGTTTTTTCAATCGAAAATCCATCCTCTTCAACACTTGATAATTCGTTCAAACATTTATTCAACATCCGATCAAATTCATTGGTATCATTGAGTGTATCGTGTAGTGAGCTGCTTAATTCATTGGTCATCGAATCGAGTTCGGTACGTAATTGAGTTATTTCTTGCTCGCGCTTATCAACAATAAAGCGTTGATAAAGTTCTTCACTCGCCGCAGGGGTACAAGTACCATGCTGGGCAATTTTATCATCGAGATGTTTTTGTAATGCACTATTATTATCTGAAACATAGTGATACCACAGCGCGTAGTTTGTTGGCGTGGTTGGGATTTGATACTGGATCATCAGCGGCATGGCTTTTTTTAAATATTGAGCAGATAAAGCAAAGAGTTTTTTAGACATGCAACATTCCATAAAGGTTCTAAATTAATGATTAACCCCGCTATTAAATCAAATTATGCAGCAAGTTACACTATCTCTTTATTTCACTACTTGGGTGAACAATCAAAAAGGCGACGTATTTAGTGATAGAACTCATCGATAGCCATTGCCATTTAGACTTTGTAGATTTTAATACTGATTTGATAGCGGTATTAAATCGAGCGAGAAATAAGGGGGTTAAACGTTTCTTAGTGCCTGGTATTGGCGTGCAAAATTGGCAGGCTGTATTAGTGCTAGCCAATCAGCATGATGGGGTTTATCCAGCGTTAGGTATTCACCCGTATTTTCTGGCAGACTTTGATAATAGCCATTTGCAATTACTTGATGAATATTTAGCTGCAGAAAAGGGTATCGTTGCTGTTGGCGAGTTTGGGCTTGATAAAGCGGTCAATTTTCCGTTCGAACAACAATTACAGATTTGTAAGCAGCAATTATTGCTCGCTAAACACTATGATTTGCCAGTTATTTTACATTGCCGTAAAGCACACAACGAATTGATTCAGTTATTACAACAAGTGAGATTACCACGTGGTGGTGTGCTCCACGGCTTTAGTGGCAGCAGCCAATTAGGTATGCAATACATAAAACTCGGATTTAAATTAGGTATTGGTGGGGTGATTACGTATCCAAGAGCAGTAAAAACCAGGCAAGCTGTCAGTGAATTACCGTTAACCTCGTTATTGTTAGAAACGGACTCGCCAGATATGCCTATATTGGGTTATCAAGGACTGAGAAATGAACCGGCTAACATTGCAGAAGTGTTAAAAATACTGACGAAATTACGGAAAGAGCCGGAAGAATTAATTGCAAAAGCCAATTATAGTTCATTTACTGAACTATTTATGTCGTAATTGCACCCTTTTTGAAAATAAATCAACTTTTTTGAAACTATTTTGAGAGGTCTGATCTCAAGCACTTAACAAGTAGCTAATAACAGTTATAATCTCGCCAATTGTTATAATCAATGATTAAATCGTAAATTTACTATAAATTACACTTTAATCGACTATTTTGTTTACGACATAAATAAACAAAACATTTTTGAAGCGAAACTTGGAGATTATTCCTGATGAATTTTGTAATGGGTATTGTAGGCGTATTTGTCCTACTCGGTCTGGCGGTTCTGTTATCTGATAACAGAAAAGCAATTAACCTTCGCACCGTTGGTGGTGCATTTGCTATCCAGGTTGCCATTGGTGCCTTTATTTTGTATTTCCCTCCGGGTAAAGAGTTACTGCAAGGTCTCTCTACTGGCGTAGCAAATGTCATTGCTTATGGTAATGAAGGTATTCAATTCTTATTTGGTGACTTAGCGAAATTCAAAGTTGGTTTCATCTTTGCGATTAACGTATTACCAGTAATCGTATTCTTCTCATCATTAATCGCTGTTTTATACTATATCGGTGTAATGAGCGTGGTAATTAACTTTATCGGTGGTGGCTTACAGAAGTTATTAGGTACAAGTCGTTCTGAATCACTTTCTGCAACTGCAAATATCTTTGTTGGTCAAACTGAAGCGCCACTTGTTGTGCGTCCGTTTATTAAATCAATGACTAAATCAGAACTATTTGCCGTTATGGTTGGTGGTCTTGCTTCTATCGCTGGTTCAGTATTAGCTGGTTATGCTGGTCTTGGTATTAAGATTGAGTACTTGGTTGCTGCGTCATTTATGGCTGCACCCGGTGGTCTATTAATGGCTAAAATTATTAAACCAGAAACAGATACTCCAAAAATAACACTTGATGATCTTGATGATAGTGAAGATGAAAAACCAGCTAACGTACTAGACGCTGCAGCAGCAGGTGCATCTTCAGGTATGATGCTTGCGCTTAACGTTGGTGCAATGTTGATTGCATTCGTTGGTCTAATTGCATTAGCCAATGGTATCACAGGTGGTATCGGTGCTTGGTTCGATATGCCTGAACTAACAATCCAAATGATCTTAGGTTGGGTGTTCTCACCACTTGCATTCGTTATTGGTGTGCCATGGCACGAAGCGGTTGCAGCTGGTAGCTTCATCGGTCAAAAACTGGTAGTGAATGAATTTGTTGCTTTCCTAGATTTCGTTAACTACATTAAAAATAACGAATTATCTGAGCATACACAAATCATTATCTCATTTGCTCTATGTGGCTTTGCTAACTTCTCATCAATTGCAATTCTACTCGGTGGTTTAGGTAGCTTAGCACCAACACGTCGTGCAGACATTGCAAGCATGGGTCTGAAAGCAGTACTTGCTGCTTCTCTCGCTAACTTAATGAGTGCTGCATTAGCGGGTCTATTCTTAGTCTAATGTACTGATAATTTATAAGCTGTATCGATGACAGCTATAAAATAGATAATGCCCCCAAATTGTTTAAGTCACAGTTTGGGGGCATTTTTTTGCCTGTATAAATCAAATGTTAATCACTAAATTATAACCAAACAATCTATAAATAAGACACTTAGACACGTCTATAGCTTGCATGTTGCATTGTACTATATGTATTTTCTCATAGTGAGATGTAGGTCGATTCTGAGGGGATCTATCGCTTGATTTTATCAGCACTGAGAGTAACCTAAAATGAGTGGTTTTAGCTGATCGTACATGAAGTACTTTTGGTATGCTTCGTTTAATATAACTGACTATTTACACTTTAGATCTAGGTGATAGGCAATTGTATTAGCGCGGTTACACGGATGTTGATTGATAATTATATCAAGTCTTCACGGAACCAAGTCCGCATAGTTATTCTTAATGGATATTTATCTTAAAGATAGTTATGTCGATAGTCCGATTTGCGCTTATTACAAGATAAGTATGGATCACTTATACGTCATCGATTTACCTTAGGTTTTAATCTTCGGCTAAGCATTTCTTTATTTGAATTATTCCAGAATAGCTACCGCCAGTAATTAATTTTAATTACTGCGATTTCACTATTGGTTTATAAAAATTTCAATAAATTTGGAGATGATTCTTGATGAACTTTGTAATGGGTATTGTAGGCGTTTTCGTTCTACTCGGTTTAGCGCTACTGTTATCTGATAATAGAAAAGCAATTAATTTACGCACTGTCGGTGGCGCATTCGCTATTCAGGTTGTTATTGGTGCTTTCATTTTATACTTCCCTCCGGGCAAAGAGTTGTTACAAGCCCTTTCTAGCGGTGTCGCAAACGTCATTGCTTATGGTAATGAAGGTATTCAATTTTTATTTGGTGACTTAGCTAAATTCAAAGTTGGTTTCATCTTTGCGATTAACGTATTGCCAGTAATCGTATTTTTCTCATCATTGATCGCTGTTTTATACTATTTAGGTGTAATGAGCGTGGTCATTAACTTTATCGGTGGTGGCTTACAGAAGTTATTAGGTACAAGCCGTTCAGAATCACTTTCTGCAACTGCAAATATCTTTGTTGGTCAAACTGAAGCGCCACTTGTTGTGCGTCCGTTTATTAAATCAATGACTAAATCAGAACTATTT
Organism: Moritella viscosa; assembly: GCF_900120065.1. NCBI lineage: Bacteria > Pseudomonadati > Pseudomonadota > Gammaproteobacteria > Alteromonadales > Moritellaceae > Moritella > Moritella viscosa. The sequence continues at coordinate 32,807 of NZ_FPLG01000079.1, read as the reverse complement.
GCTGTTATGGTTGGTGGTCTTGCTTCTATCGCTGGTTCAGTATTAGCTGGTTATGCTGGTCTTGGTATTAAGATTGAGTATTTGGTTGCTGCATCATTTATGGCGGCACCGGGTGGTTTATTAATGGCTAAAATCATTAAACCTGAAACAGAGATACCAAAAGTCACGCTTGATGATCTTGATGACAGTGAAGATGAAAAACCAGTAAATGTGCTAGATGCTGCAGCAGCTGGCGCATCTTCAGGTATGATGCTTGCGCTTAACGTTGGTGCAATGTTGATTGCATTCGTTGGTTTAATTGCATTAGCAAATGGTATCACTGGTGGTATTGGTGCTTGGTTTGATATGCCAGAACTAACAATTCAAAAAATCTTAGGTTGGGTGTTCTCGCCACTTGCATTCGTTATTGGTGTGCCATTGCATGAAGCCGTTACTGCAGGTAGCTTCATCGGACAAAAACTTGTTGTGAATGAATTTGTTGCTTTCTTAGATTTCGTTAATTATATCAAAAATAACGAGCTGTCTGAGCATACTCAAATAATCATCTCATTTGCACTTTGTGGTTTTGCTAATTTCTCATCAATTGCAATCTTACTGGGTGGTTTAGGTAGTTTGGCGCCTTCACGCCGAGCAGACATTGCAAGCATGGGTCTGAAAGCGGTACTTGCTGCTTCTTTAGCTAACTTAATGAGTGCGACATTAGCGGGTCTTTTCTTAGTCTAAGATTGCGCAGTTGACTTGATAATTTATATACAGTAATTCATGACGTTTATAAAATAGATAATGCTCTCAGATTGTTAATAGATAGTTTGGGGGCATTTTTTTATAGAATAAATTATAATTTTATTACTTCATTTGGCTGTCTATTTATTCGTCAAAACGTTATAAATTTAGCGCTTATATAACCGTACATTTAATATGTTGTTTTATTGTTGTTTATTTACTCATTGTGTGAAGTAGACAGGTTATGAGGGCACTTTTTGCTTGATTTCTTTTTCACTTAGCGTAACTTCAGTTATGCAGTTTAAACTGATCGTACATGATGTACTTTTGGTGTTTTTCGTTCAATACAACTTGTTTTTTTAACCTAATATTAAAGGTCGAGAGAAGTTGTATTAGCGCGGTTACACGGATGTTGATTGATAATTATATCAAGTCTTCACGGAACCAAGTCCGCATAGTTATTCTTAATGGATATTTGTCTTAAAGATAGTTATGTCGATAGTTAGGTTAATACGTATATCAATGCTTATATTGGTATAAAATATTAATTCTTATACGTCATCTATTTACTTTTGGCTACTAGCTTAAGGTAAACACTTCTTTATTAAAGTACTCCTTGGATAGCTACAGCCAGCAATTAGTACAATTGCCTTGGTTTCACTGTTTTTTATAAAAAATTAATAAGTTTGGAGACTTAATATGAGTAACTTTAAAGTAGCAGCACAACGTGCATTAAATATGATGGACTTAACTACACTTAATGATGATGATACCGATGCAAAAGTAATTGAACTGTGTCATAAAGCAAAAAGTGCAGCTGGTAACACTGCTGCTGTTTGCATCTACCCTCGCTTTATTCCTATCGCACGTAAAACATTAAATTCAATTGGTGCTGAAACGGTAAAAATCGCAACGGTAACTAACTTTCCACACGGTAACGATGATGTTGCTATTGCAGTTGCAGAAACGAAAGCGGCTGTTGCATACGGTGCTGATGAAGTTGATGTTGTATTCCCATACCGCGCACTAATGGCTGGTAATGCTGATGTTGGTTTTAAATTAGTTAAAGCGTGTAAGGAAGTATGTCCTGCAAATGTTCAACTTAAAGTCATCGTAGAAACAGGTGAACTTAAAACTGAAGCATTAATCCGTCAAGCAAGTGAGATCTCGATTGATGCTGGTGCTGACTTTATTAAAACATCGACAGGTAAAGTGCCTGTAAATGCAACACTCGAATTCGCTAAGATCATGCTTACAGTGATCAGTGAGAAAAACACCGATGTTGGTTTCAAACCAGCGGGTGGCGTTAAAAATGCTGAGCAAGCAGGTGAATACCTTGCATTAGCAGAATCAATTCTAGGTCAAGACTGGGTATCTCCAGCCAAATTCCGTTTCGGTGCTTCAAGCCTGCTTGCTAACTTATTAGTTGAACTTGATTTAGCTGAGTCCCCATCAGTAGAGAAAGCAGCTGATAACAGCGGTTACTAATTATCTCGTTCCGGGTTCGATAAAGCAATATTCCCAAACAAAGTGTTTTGTATTGGCTAAGAGTACACGTTGGTAATAACTGACATGACCTAATCAATACTGCATGTGCTTATTCGATCCTAACTTTCTGTATTTAACTAAGCTCTTCCCATTTTAAGGAGTAGCTTTTTCTTATTTAAGGAGTTGGTAGTTATGTTCATACCGCAAGAGATTATTCGTCGTAAACGTAATGGCGAAATATTAAGTCGTGCTGAAATTGAATATTTTGTTAATGGTATTGCTGATAACAGCATTTCGGAAGGACAGATCGCCGCATTTGCGATGGCGACTTATTTTAATGACATGAACATGGATGAACGTATAGCGATCACATCAGCAATGCGAGATTCAGGTGATGTATTAAACTGGGATTCAATGCAACTTAATGGCCCAATCGTCGATAAGCATTCAACAGGTGGTGTCGGTGATGTCATTTCACTGATGCTTGGTCCTATGGTTGCAGCATGTGGTGGTTTTGTCCCAATGATTTCAGGTCGAGGTTTGGGTCATACTGGCGGTACACTTGATAAATTAGATGCGATCCCTGGTTATCAAACAACGGTTGATAATGCGTTATTTCGTCAAGTGGTAAAAACCAGTGGCGTTGCGATTGTTGGTCAATCAGCAAATCTAGCCCCTGCGGATAAACGTTTCTACGGTATTCGTGATATTACGGCCACGGTAGAGTCTATTTCGCTGATCACTGCCTCTATTTTATCGAAAAAATTGGCTGCTGGTCTTGATGCGTTAGTGATGGATGTGAAATCTGGCAGTGGTGCTTTTATGCCGACTCATGAGCAATCTGTTGAGCTGGCTAAAAGTATTGTTTCAGTTGCCAATGGTGCTGGTTGTAAAACATCAGCATTAATTACCGATATGAATCAAGTATTGGCAAGTAGTGCAGGTAATGCAGTTGAAGTGCGTGAAGCGGTACGTTTCTTAACGGGTGAATACCGTAACCCACGTTTGTTTGCTGTCACAATGGCGTTATGTATTGAAATGCTATTGTCAGCAAATCTTGCGACAGACGCTGATGATGCGCGTAATAAATTACAAGCCGTATTAGATAACGGTAAAGCGGCTGAATTGTTTGGTATTATGGTTTCAGGTTTAGGCGGTCCAACTGATTTTGTTGACAACTATGATCTACACTTACCAAAAACAGATATTATTCGTCCAGTATATGCAGCGCAAAGTGGTTATTTAACTGAGATGGATACCCGTGGTTTTGGTATGGCGGTTGTTGCTATGGGTGGTGGTCGTCGTGTGGCGACAGATCAAATCGATTATGCTGTTGGCTTATCTGATATTGCAGCGCTGGGTCAACAACTCGATGCACAAACACCGATTGCTATGGTGCATGCTCGTAGTGATGCGCAGTTTGAAGCCGCACAAGCAGAAATCTTGAAATCGATTCATATCGGTGATATTAAGCCAGCTGCAAGTGCTGATGTTTATCAACAAATTCGACTTTCAGATGTTTAACACTTAGTTAATATTTAATGTAGAGCATAGTTAAAAATATATAATAAAAATAGGTCAGAATGATGAAACGTACAATTATATTAATGTTGGATTCATTGGGTATTGGTGCTTCTGCCGATGCTGATAAATTTGGTGATGTAGGCAGTAACACGTTTGGTCACATCGCTCAATGGTGTGCTGAAGGTAAAGCGGATGAGGGTCGTGAAGGTCCATTATATATCCCTAATTTAACCAAATTGGGTCTTGCGCATGCTTGTGCCGATAGTGTGGGCTCATTTCCTGCCGGCTTAGATGAAAGCACAGAGGTTATTGGTGCATACGGTTACGCACAAGAAATCTCGAGTGGCAAAGATACACCAAGTGGCCACTGGGAAATCGCGGGCGTACCAGTACTGTTTGATTGGGGGTATTTCTCGAATACTGAAAACAGTTTTCCACAAGAATTACTGGAGCAGTTAGTCGAACAAGCAGACTTACCGGGTTATTTAGGTAACTGCCATTCTTCAGGTACTGAGATATTAGAACAGTTGGGTGCCGAGCATATGGCATCTGGTAAACCAATTTTCTATACTTCGGCAGACAGTGTATTTCAAATTGCGTGTCATGAAGAGACCTTTGGTCTTGAACGTTTACTTAAATTATGTGAATTAGCACGTGAATTATTAGAACCGTACAACATTGGCCGTGTTATTGCGCGTCCATTTGTTGGGGCTGATAAGAGTGATTTTGCACGTACTGGTAATCGTCGTGATTATTCAGTGTTACCACCTGCACCAACATTATTAGACCGAATGGCTGAAGCTGGTGGTGAAGTAGTAAGTGTGGGTAAGATTGCGGATATTTACGCACAGCAAGGCATTACTAAAAAAGTGAAAGCAACTGGCCTTGAAGCCTTGTTTGATCTGACGTTAGAGCAAGTAAAACAAGCGGGTGATCAAACGATCGTATTCACTAACTTTGTTGATTTTGACTCTTCGTGGGGACATCGTCGTGATGTTGCTGGTTATGCCAAAGGGTTAGAGTATTTCGATACGCGTTTACCTGAGTTACTTGAGATCCTAGGTGAAGACGATATTGTGGTATTAACTGCGGATCACGGTTGTGATCCAACTGCTCCGGGTACAGATCATACCCGTGAACATATTCCAGTCATCTTTTATGGTCAAAATGTACCAAAAGGTCCGCTGGGTTTACGCGAGACATTTGCTGATATTGGTCAGTCAATTGCGGCGTATCACGATTTACCAAAGCTTGAATATGGTAAAAGCTTTTTATAAATAACAATGTTTATAAATACACTATTTCATAAATAAAGTACTCAGCTAAGAATGCTGAGTATAACTAAAACAAAGAAGGTAACAATAATGGCAACTCCACATATTAACGCAGAAAAAGGTGATTTCGCTGAAACGGTATTATTCCCAGGTGATCCACTACGCGCTAAATACATCGCAGAAACATTTTTAGAAGATATTAAGCAAGTGAATGACGTGCGTAACATGTTAGGTTTCACGGGCACTTACAAAGGTAAGCGTATCTCTGTGATGGGTTCAGGTATGGGTATCCCATCTTGCTCTATCTATGCAAAAGAATTAATTACTGAATTCGGTGTTAAAAACCTTATCCGTATTGGTAGCTGTGGTGCGATCAGCACTGACGTTAAAGTACGTGACGTCGTGATCGGCATGGGTGCATGTACAGATTCAGCTGTTAACCGTGCACGTTTTGACGGTTATGATTTCGCAGCTATCGCATCTTGGGAACTACTAAGTAAAGTTACACGTGCTGCTAAAGCATGTAATATCGATGCTAAAGTAGGCAACATCTTCTCAGCAGATTTATTCTATACACCAAAACCAGAATTATTTGATTCAATGGAAAAATTAGGTGTACTTGGCGTAGAAATGGAAGCTGCTGGCCTATACGGCGTAGCTGCAGAATTCGGCGCAAATGCTATCTGTATCTGCACTGTATCTGATCATATCCGTACTGGTGAAGTTACAACGGCTGAAGAACGTCAATTAACATTCAATGACATGATCATCATGGCATTAGAGTCTGTGTTAATCGAAGACTAAGTATTATATAAAGACCCCCTCCCAGCCTCCCCCTAAGTTAAGGGGAGGTGCAAAGAGCAGACCTTATTATCAATTGAGTTAGTGTTGTATTGGCTTGATGTTGCTTTAGTTCCCTCCCTTTTTAAGGGGAGGGTTAGGGTGGGGTCGCTCTTTTTCTTGTGTCGACTGCATGCAAGGTTTACAATTATCCCACATTCCTTATTCCTTGTTAAAAGAGAACATAATGGCTGGTCCTCAGTTTATTTATTCGATGCATCGTGTTGGCAAAATTGTGCCACCGAAGCGTCACATTCTTAAAGATATCTCACTAAGTTTCTACCCTGGCGCTAAGATCGGTGTATTAGGTCTAAATGGCTCTGGTAAATCAAGCCTGTTACGTATTATGGCTGGCGTAGATCAAGACTTCGAAGGTGAAGCGCGTCCACTTGCTGGCACTAAGATCGGCTACTTACCGCAAGAACCGGTATTGGATCTGGAAAAAACAGTACGTGAAACCGTTGAAGAAGCGATTTCAGAACTAAAAGATGCAATGGCAGGTCTTGATAAAGTTTATGCCGATTATGCAGAACCAGATGCAGATTTTGATAAGCTAGCAAAGCAACAAGAAAAGTTTGAATCTATCATTCAAGCGCACGATGGTCACAACATCGAAAACCAACTAGAGCGTGCTGCTGATGCATTACGTTTACCTGAATGGGACACTAAAATTAAAGTCCTATCAGGTGGTGAACGTCGCCGTGTTGCTATCTGTCGTTTGTTATTAGAAAAACCAGACATGTTACTACTAGACGAACCAACCAACCACTTGGATGCAGAATCTGTGGCTTGGTTAGAGCGCTTCTTACACGATTATGAAGGCACTGTTGTTGCAATTACGCATGATAGATACTTCCTTGATAACGTAGCTGGTTGGATCTTAGAGCTTGACCGTGGTGAAGGTATTCCATGGGAAGGTAACTACTCTTCTTGGTTAGAACAAAAAGATGCGCGTCTTGAACAAGAGTCATCTAAAGAAAGCGCACGCAAAAAATCGATTGAGAAAGAACTTGAATGGGTACGTTCAAATCCGAAAGGTCGTCAGGCGAAAAGTAAAGCTCGTATGGCACGTTTTGAAGAGCTTAACCAATCAGATTACCAACGTCGTAACGAAACGAATGAACTGTTTATCCCACCGGGTGAGCGCCTAGGCGACAAAGTGATTGAAGTTGAAAATCTAGGTAAAGCCTATGATGGTCGTGTACTTATTGATGATTTATCATTCTCTATGCCAAAAGGCGCGATTGTCGGTATTATCGGTCCTAATGGTGCGGGTAAATCAACATTATTCAAAATGCTAGATGGCAGTGAATCACCAGATTCAGGTTCTATCTCTGTAGGTGAAAGTGTGAAACTTGCCAGTGTTGATCAGTTCCGTGATCACATGAACGGTGAGAACACTGTTTGGCAAGAATTATCAGATGGTCTGGATATGATCAAGATCGGTAATTTTGAAATCCCATCTCGCGCTTATTGCAGCCGTTTTAACTTTAAAGGTACCGATCAGCAGAAACGTGTTGGTCACCTTTCCGGTGGTGAGCGTGGTCGTTTACATTTAGCTAAACTACTACAGACTGGTGGTAATGTATTACTGCTGGATGAGCCAACTAATGACTTGGATATCGAGACATTACGTGCACTCGAAGAAGCCATTCTTGAGTTCCCTGGTTGTGCGATGGTTATTTCCCATGACCGTTGGTTCCTTGATCGTATCGCTACGCATATTCTTGATTACCGTGATGAAGGTAAAGTGAACTTCTACGAAGGTAACTACACCGACTATGAAGCATGGCTGAAGAAAACGTTAGGGCCAGAAGCGACACAACCGCACCGTATTAAATACAAACGCATTAGTTAATTTTACCGTCGATTTTGACGAAGAAACGACAAATGTGAATTAAGAATAAAAGCCTGTAATTATGATATTACGGGTTTTTTTTTGCCTGTTTCATTCATTGCATATAATGACTTTATCTTTAAATTACGATGAAATGTTGTTATTACTCTGATTTTAATTGGCGAATAAGTTATTGCTTACTAAGTGTTTGTAATGAAATTTTGATTTCGATTTAACAACTTGGCAGAATAGCGAAACAATATAAACAATGGATTGTTTTATTTCCTGTGACTTTTATTAAATACGCTATTTTTATCACATTATCTTTATCTTTTGGTATTAGCGCTTTTGCGGTGCGAGCTGAACATAAAACCGAACATGTTCGTATTTTATTACCGCCTACGTCGGTGGTTCAATCTGCGGGCTATTATATGGCGCAGCATAAGGGTTTTTTTAGTGCTCAGAGTCTTAATGTGGACTTAACGTCGACACGTTCTCGCCAATCAGTCACCCAATCGGTCGATCAAGGAGAGGCTGATTACGGAGTGACAAATGCGGATGTCTTGGTTGAAAAAGCCAATGGCCGGGCTCTCGTTGCTATTGCTGCCATATTTCAACACTCACCCAATGCTTTATTAGTATTAAAAAACAAAGGCATTAATAAGTTATCCGATTTAAATGATAAACGGGTGCTGTTACTACCTGAATTTAAAGATATTGAAGTGGTCAGTTTATTACGTAAACAGAATATTGATTCAATCAATATTTTATCAACATCGGCCGCGCGTGATATTACTACTTTAGTTCACAATCAATTTGACGCCCTCAGCATTAATTTAATTCGTGGCCCCTATAACGCTGTTCGTCAGGGCGCGGAACCGATTATTTTTATGCCGAAAGATTATGGTATCGATTTTTACAGTGGTTTCTTATTTACCAGCGCAGCAGAAGCAAGCTTAAACCCAGAGCGTGTTGCAGCAGTTCGGACTGCGGTGTTACAAGGATGGGAATATGCGTTAACACATACTGAAGAAACGCTTGATGTATTGGTGGCATTGAATCAGCAGTTACCGTCAGCCTCTTTGGATGTATTACGTAATCAATTTAAATATCAGTTAATTACTATGCGGGATTATATTTTGCCTGATTTTGTGCCTTTGGGGTATATTAATCGTCAACATCTTGCCGATATTCAACAGCAACTTATTGATCTTAATTTTATTTCACAAGGCAGTGATTTTAGTCAGTTTATTTATACGCCGCCTCGAGCCAAAATAGACTGGAAAGTGTGGGGCGTTTGGGTGAAAGTTATCGCCGTAGCGTTGTTATTTAATGGCTTGTGGTTATTTTATTTGTTAGTCATCAACCAGAGATTAAAGCGCGAAATTTTGGAAAGGAGACGTGCAGAGCAACAGGTTAGGTATGCAGCGATGCATGATAACTTAACTGGGCTAGCAAACCGAACTCAGTTGATGGAGACACTTGAACATATTCTGCCGCTAGCTAAAAAAGGAAAAATCACACCGGTATTATTGTTTATGGATCTGGATCGTTTTAAGTTAGTCAATGACCGTTATGGGCATGCGGCAGGGGATGAACTACTTATTGCCGCTGCGCAACGTATGTCACGTTTACTTGGCGCGCCAGGCGAGTTATTAACGCGGCTAGGTGGGGATGAGTTTGTGGTTTTACTGCCGAACTCTAATCTTCGCTATGCTGGTCAGCTAAGTGAACAGATTGAACGTACTTTATTGCAATCATTCGCCTTATCTGTGTGTAATGTATCTATCGGTATTAGCATTGGTTATAGTGTTTATCACCACAATATGAGCGCAGATGAGCTATTGACTGGTGCAGATAACCAAATGTATGAAATAAAAAATGAGCATCATCAAAAAAGAAAGCAGATAGTCTGTTAAGTGGCACTTATTTTGCTTATCTAACGTTATTATCTATTACTTGACGCTTTGTACGTGTACTCAGTAGTAACGTGCAGACTTTTTCCTGTAAAATAACGATTAACGTGTTTTCTGTGTCATTCCTTACCGATGCATTTAACCGTCGCTTATTTTAGTCATAAGTGCCTAGCCGTAATAGTTGTATTCATTTTCCAATTTAAGCAGTGATCGCCAGCATGGAATTATCTAATTACGCCGATGTAATTAAAAAATTAACGACCTTGTATCATGAACCTGATTTTAGTCTTTTGTTCGCACAATTGACTGAAGGTGAAACGAACAGTAAACGTTTTTTGATCAAGATGGAGGTCAATCGTCTTTCTGCACCTACACGGCGGATCCTAGATTTTCGTCAACGTGGTGATAGTGGCGCGGTAGCGTATGAGTATGATGGTATTTTACATCATATTAATCCGGTCGAAATTAAGCTTTTAGAACAGCTACTAGTCCAGCACCAAGGTAATTATACGCTGGGTATATACGAAGAAGTACTGGCTTTTCATCAAAGTGAACGCAGTAAGCCAGTAAATGAACGCAATGTTATAACGCATGAACCCGCGGCGAAATTTTCGGTCGAACCGATTCAGTATGCGTCTTATTTTGTGCGTAACGAAGAGCGTATGCACTACAGTTCCGCGATAAAAATGCGGTTTGGTGACCGTGTTATTGATGCAATGACCTCTGATTTATCCACTAGCGGTATTAAAGTTAAAGTGAATAAAAGTCACGGCATTGTGACAGGCAGTTTAGTGAATGTGAACTTTTCGAGCTTACGTCAAGAATATGCGAATCATTTATTACGTGATTTCTTTGCTTATAAACTTATGGGGATCGATGAAGAAGAGAAGTTTGATTATTTACGTTTAATGCGGATAGATGATAATAATGAATTAGATATCTTTATCAGTAAGTTGATCACGCAAAATAAAAGCAAATACAAAGTTAACGTCCGTTATCAAGAAGAGAATGTCGTTGTAAAAGGGTATGAACAGTTCTTTTTGCCACGAATGTCAGGCTTACCTCTGTATATTTCGGGTGATGAACAGCCTGTATTGAGTCATTTGTTGTTGAATGAAAATAATCGTGGAGTATACGATTATTGGATAAATGAAGAATCTAAAAGTCAGCTTGAAGCATGTTGGCAGACACCTTGGATGCAAGGGTTATTACAGACAAAGAAAAGTATCGAAACGACCATTTACAGTTTTTATTATACGCAGAATGGGCGTTTGTATTTTTACGCCGCCGACGCGATTAGTTTGGCTAAGTCAGGTTTGAAAGCCTTATTTTTATCCTTTGCCTGCCAGCGTCCTAATTTTAGAGCATTTAAATTTTCATTATACCCATCAAAGTTTGATGAAAAGAAACATTTGCTTGAAGCGGAAAGTAACCAACAGCCGATAGGGTCGACAATGCTCGTTGGATTACAAGATATTCGTTGGGTTGGATTATTGCAAGATATTACCAATGAAAATATTCTGAATGATTATAAAGCATATGCGCAGCAGGGCAGTAATTTTAATCAATTGCATCAATACCGTTTACCAGCGGCAGGGCAACGCGCGATATTAGCCCAGTTTAAGTTTGTACAATTACGTAAAGAAGCACGATTCAGTTACAAAACTGCCATTGTAGTGAGTAATACCGAACGTAGCATCAAAGGTTGGAGTAATGATTTTTCGACTGAAGGATTACAGATCGAATTAGAAGCACCGTTGGATGTGCAGATCGGACATCGCGTTTACCTTGAACTTCCGATGTTACAAAAACTGTCTACTAAAGTAGAGCTTGCCAATTTACCTTACAGTGTTGTTGGCTGTAATAAAGCGAAAACAATTCTACACTTGCAGATCTCGGGTGATAAAGACGCACATATTGGCTGTAAATTTTTTAGTTTGTTAATCAGTAGCAATAAAGATAAATTAAAAAGTACTCCTGAGCCAACGCAATCACCAGGTGTCACCGCGGTGTTACGGAATATGTATTGTCAGCATTTAGCGACCATGCCGTTATATATTCATAAGGTAAACACGAGTTACCAGATGGATAGGGTAGGTATTAGCCCGAATGAAAATAGTTTATCACCGTTGTTTGAATATTTTGGGCAAGCTGAATCCCGCTATAATTTGTACCCTCTGTTATCTGATAATAATATTAAGCAGGTTTTTGATGATGCATTAGCCGAGCTAAAACCCACTTATCGCCCTTGGCAGCAGGTGCTTTATATTACGATTGCAACCAGTGACTCTGTGGTAACAACTCGATTTGAAAAAGATTTTAGTGATGAGCATGAACGTCGCCAGTTCATTACCCACAGTTTACAAAAAGGGAGCTTCTTTGCGATCCTGGTTATGCTATCTCGCACTGGGCGACCGGATATGGAATACATTGAAAAAGAACTTAACTACGTAAGCCATTATGCAATACACAGAGCGCAAAAGCTTGAAGACGAATTATGGAGTGTACGCGGAGTGGTGGATTTGATTGATGTGTCCGATGAGTTGTTGTATCGACTCGGTCTACGCCGCATGCGTTGATGAGTACTGAACTATTTGTTCGTCTATTCATTAATAGAGTCCACGTAAACAATCGCTAACGTGGACTCTTATTTTCTTTAGAGTAGGTTACGACCAGCTCGCGTCAACACAGTTCGCTGCCTGTAGTAGACCAACTAGGCCTTCTAAATCATGATAATTCAATGCGACTTGGGCTTGTTGTTGAACAATCGGTTTAGCATGAATAGCGACGCCGAGTGCCGCACTTTTCAACATGATTAAATCATTGGCGCCATCACCAATCGCGACCGTTTGCTGTGGGGTAATTTGATATTCTTGTGCGAGTGCTTGCAGGGTATCGGCTTTCACCTGAGCATCAACAATATTGCCAATCACTTTACCTGTTAAGATGCCATCGACGATTTCGAGTTCATTGGCATAAACAGCATCAAATCCTAAATCATCTTGTAGACGCTTCGCGAAGTAAGTAAACCCACCTGACGCGATCGCTACTTTCCAATTAGCCTGGTGTAAGGTTGCAATGAGTAATTCTAGACCTGGCATAAGCGGCATAGCATCAGCAACTTGGGTTAATACGGCTTCAGGGCAGTTAGTTAGTGTTGCAACGCGCGAACGTAGGCTTTCAGAAAAATCTAATTCACCATTCATAGCGCGTGCTGTTACTGCTGCGACTTGTTCACCGACACCTGCAAGTTTGGCTATTTCATCGATACATTCAATTTGAATGGTCGTTGAATCCATGTCCATTAATACTACCCCCGGTTGTTTTAAGCTCGGTAGTGTTTGGCTTAATGCATAATCAACATGATAATCACTACTCCAGCTTACTAACGTATCTTTGAATTGCTGCTGTAGTTCATCAGATAACGTGGTAAAGCCTAAAACAATAATGTCACCTTGATTAACGGCTTTTTCGAGTGGTACTTGCTTGTCGGTTAATACGTTATTGTTTAATGCATAGTTTGCTGGTGGATATAGGATAATATCGCGAGAGTCTTGCGTTGACTGTAGCCGTTGACTCAATGTGGACAGCAGGTTGAGCAGCGCCTCACTTGTTATACTTGGCGCGATTAACGTGAGATAATAGTAATTACGGCTACTTAGTGGCAATTCTTGCGCCGAAATATTAAATTGCCCCTGACAATAAGTGACATGTTTTATTTCAGTGCTTTGTAAGGTTAACAATTGTGGCCATGCTATTGGCGGAGTATTACTAAATAAAGTCTCAGCGAGTTGAGTCATTTTGCTACTAATCCTTGTAATCGATAGGTTACTGCTAGCAAAGATAACGTATTCGACTTAAAATTGCGATTCGTAATTACGGTATTCAGAGAGGAACTTGTTGTGGTTAAAGGTAAGAATAATGACAACCCTGTAAATACAGAGCTTGTTCCGCATGAGCCACATTTAGCGACGAACCAGACGACAAAGTATAATAAGGATGGTAAGTCTAATGGCCGTAATAGGTTTTTAAAGCGTCAAACTTCATTATTAATTGCGTTAAGTCTTAGCTCACTCTTCATTTTTATTGCTGTCTCGTTATATAACAATGTCACAGCCTCTCGTTATCACCAGGTTGATATGTTCGTGCACTCATTGTTGGACTATCCAACTAAAATGGCGGCTAATTTGATTGTGGCCCGTGAGTCGACCGATCGTAATACCCGAGTTAATAGTAAAAATCAGCTACAACAGCTGGTGGATGAAGTCAGCGAAAATCCGTATGTTACTAGCCTGCATATTTTTGCTGAAAATGGTAAGTTATTAAGTTCTTCTCAAGAAGACTATATGGCAGAATTACTGGCTAAAAAACAGTACGTAGTCCCAAAAGGTGTGCGTGTTTATCTCAAACCTATATTGGCAGACAATAAACCTGTGGGTTTTTTACAGTTGCATTTTAGTTATCAACAAATGCTTAAAACCTTCACTATTTTCCAGTTTGACGCCACTAAGTCTATTTTAATATTGTTTCTGTTGTTATTGCTGTTTGGGGTCATTATCGGCGTGACGATCAACCGCGTTCATCATAAGTTTCGTTCAAAAGGGTAATCTGATGTCTAAACATATACATATTCTGGGAATTTGTGGCACTTTTATGGGTGGCATAGCAGTACTGGCTAAACAGCTAGGTTATAAAGTGACGGGTTCTGATGCCAATGTTTACCCGCCAATGAGCACTCAATTAGAAGAGCAAGATATCGAACTTATCGAAGGTTATGATCCGAGTCAGCTTGACCCTGCGCCAGACATGGTCATTGTAGGTAATGCCATGTCACGTGGTAATCCTTGTATCGAATACATGTTAAACCGGAAACTCGCTTATACCTCTGGACCACAGTGGTTATCTGAACATTTGTTACAGCACCGTTATGTGATTGCGGCTTCGGGTACCCATGGTAAAACTACAACGGCGGCTATGGTTGCATGGATCTTAGAATACGCGGGACTCGAACCGGGTTTCTTAATTGGTGGCGTACCTCAAAATTTCACTGAATCAGCACGCCTAGGCGGTGGTTATTTCTTTGTCATCGAAGCGGATGAGTACGATACGGCCTTTTTCGATAAGCGTTCTAAGTTTGTACATTACCAACCCAATACGCTGATCATGAATAACCTTGAATATGACCATGCCGATATTTTTCCTAACTTAGCGGCGATCCAGCGTCAATTCCATCATGTAGTCAGAACCGTACCCAGTAATGGCCTGATCTTAATGCCAGATAATGTACCTGCATTGGATGAAGTGATACAACAGGGTTGCTGGACGCCACTGCAATGCTTAGGCACTGAGCATAACAGCCACTGGCAAGCGAAAAAATTACGTGACGATGCCAGTCAATTTGAAGTCTACTGTAAAGGTAAGTTAGCTGGCGTGGTGAAGTGGGGTTTGATTGGCGATCATAATTTACAAAATGGCATGATGGCGATTGCAGCTGCGCATTATGCGGGCGTTGAGTTAAACCAAGCCATTGCTGGATTAGGGGCGTTTAAAACCCCGAAACGTCGTATGGAAGTTAAAGGTGAAGTGCAGGGTATCCGCGTTTATGATGACTTTGCGCACCACCCAACGGCGATCGCCACGACATTAGCTGGGTTACGCGCTGCTGTCGGTAGTGAACGTATCATTGCCGTATTAGAACCGCGCTCAAATACCATGCGTATGGGGACGCATCAACAAGCATTAGCACAATCGTTAATGCAAGCTGATGATGTGTTGTTATATCAACCAGCTGGTTTAGATTGGAATCTACAGCCTGTTGCTGATGAGTTATGTGTCACGAATAGATCGGGTTCGACAAATGAATCAGGTATAGATAATAGTCATAAAGCTGCTATTCATCAGCACATTAATGATTTACTTTCTGATATTACGATACGAGCAAAAGGGCAGTCTGGTCCTTGCCATGTACTAATTATGAGTAATGGTGGGTTTGCGGGTATTCATGATAAATTGTTAGCTGAATTATAAGTGAATTCATAATTAGAAAAATGATAACTAGAAAATGATGAAATATACGAAGAAGGGCGATGACTATCATGCAAACTAAAACGGCTGAATTTAGCAAACGCATTACCTTAGGGATTAGTGGTGCGTCAGGCTCACAATATGCGGTACGTTTATTAGAATTATTATTAGCGGCTGATGTGCAAGTACATTTGTTGATGTCGGATGCTGCTAAAGTGGTAATGGCAACTGAAACTGATGAAAAATGGCCTGCAGACAATAAAGCACTACAGTTATTCTTAACGGATAAATACCAAGCGAAAGCAGAACAGTTATTCGTGCCAAGCAGCAAAGATTGGTTCTCGCCTGTCGCATCGGGTTCAGGTGCGCCAAAACAAATGGTGATCTGTCCGTGTAGTATGGGAACCGTAGCGGCTGTGGCACAAGGTATGTCGACCAACTTATTACACCGTGCTGCTGACGTGGTATTAAAAGAACGTGGTCAACTGGTACTGATTCCTCGTGAAACGCCCTTATCACCAATTCATTTAGAAAATATGCTGAAATTGTCTCGTCTAGGGGTCACTATCATGCCAGCTGCGCCGGGTTTTTACCGAAAACCGAAAACGCTTGATGATCTCATTGATTTGATGGTCGCTCGTATTCTTGACCATTTGGACGTTGACCAATCTATTTATGCAGGTTGGGGCCGTTAACCCCTGCCGCCCCTTGAAAGAAAGGGGGGCTTGGGAGGGCGTTAAGCTTTCGCTAATGCTGACGTTACATACTTTTCTAAAAATTCAATAATACTTTCTTTATCCATGGCTTGAGGTTGATTCACCAATTGCAAGATCATATAGCCTTGGTTGGATAGACTACGGGCAAATTCAGTTGTGGTTAAATAGGTATTTATTTCACCCGATGCGATAGCGGGTTCTATCTTGTTGCTGATAATTGCGATGTTGTTATCGAGTAGCGCCAGATAACGCGGCCAAGTATCTTCTCGAATAGAGGAACTCCATTCTAACCAAATGTAAGTGAACTGTGGATTATTGATGGCAGCCTCAACAAAATCGGCTAAGTAGTCATGAATGGCTTGATGCGCACTTTTACTTGGTTGTCCAGCAAGATCAATAAAGCTCTTACGTACCATACTGCTAAAAAAATCTTCAATTTGTATTAATACACTGTCTACTAGTTGTTCGCGGCTGCTGAAATAGTTAAAAACAGTGGCGACGGACACCTGTGCTAACTCTGCGATTTCTGCGTGACCAGCACGGCCAAGACCGCGTTTAGAGAATACTTCAATCGCACACTGCATTAATTGTTCGCGACGGGCTTCGGGAGAGAGACGGGTACGCCGTCTGATTACTGCAGGCATTTCCATATGTAGCATCCAAGTAGAATAATTAAATGTTAATTTATTGTTAATGTTATCATTAGGCTTGTACCGAGTCCAACTATGATACGAAACTAATCATGTTTTTAAGTGATAATCGCTCGTATTTAATGATTACAAACTCAGTGATTTTAGTGAAACTATTTCGACTATTGCCATTAGGCTGTTAAACTGTGCGCAAATTTTAGATATAAACTTTGAGAATAATTATTTTTGAGGTCGTATATTTTAGACATACATTTTTAGAGAACAGTATTTATCGGTTATTTGCTGGTGGTATTGGGATCGTTTGGAGAAATTAACATGAAACACACTGTTGAAGTGATGATCACTGAAGCTGACGTGCAAGCAAAAGTAAAAGAGTTAGCTGCACAAATTGAAACGCATTATAAAGATACTGAAACGCTAATCATCGTTTGTTTATTACGTGGTTCGGTTATTTATATGTCAGATCTGTGTCGTCATATTAATTTACCGGTTGAGTTAGACTTCATGACCGCATCAAGCTACGGTAATTCAATGGAAAGCAACCGTGATGTACGTATCTTAAAAGACTTAGATAGCGACATTAAAGGTAAAGATGTACTGATCGTTGAAGACATCATTGATACTGGTTTTACACTTAGCAAAATCAAAACGATGTTAGAGCTGCGTGATCCTAAATCAATCACTATTACTACACTATTAGATAAGCCGTCTCGTCGTGAAGTTAATGTACCGGTTGATTGGGTTGGTTTTGAGATCCCTGACGAATTCGTGGTTGGTTATGGTATCGACTATGGTCAGAAATACCGTAACTTACCTTACGTAGGTAAAGTGGTACCGTTAGAAGGTTAAGTTTTACTTAATCTGTTCGAGTCGTTTAAGACGTTCAGCCGCAATAGCTGATCTTTCTTTAAGCGACTCTCTCTATTATCCCCTTTAACTAGACTTCGGTTTTTCATGGCGAGTTTAAGCTAGGGTCTTTACTCCATCCTCGCATTTCTACACCATTCCAGTATAATTCATCTCCCATTCTTCTCTAGGTTTGTTCATCTCATGACGTTAGCACTTGAAATAAAAGGGCTCCAGAAGACGTATTCTGGCGGAGTTCAAGCAGTAAAAAACATAAATCTTACCGTTGCTAAAGGTGATTTTTATGCACTGTTAGGGCCTAATGGTGCAGGTAAGTCGACGACTATCGGTGTGATGAGCTCATTGGTAAATAAAACTGCCGGACAAGTTAAGATCTTTGGCTTTGATATTGATACAGATCTTGAAGCAGCCAAGAGCAAGATCGGTTTAGTACCACAAGAATTTAATTTTAATCCGTTTGAAAAGATTGAAAATATTATTGTCAATCAAGCGGGTTATTATGGTGTACCGCGTAAAGAAGCGTTAGTGCGTTGTGAAGCACTATTAAAACAACTGGAATTATGGGATAAACGCCATGAAGCAGCGCGAAACCTGTCTGGTGGTATGAAACGCCGACTAATGATCGCGCGTGCATTAGTACATGAGCCTGAACTGCTTATTTTAGATGAACCAACAGCCGGTGTTGATATTGAATTACGTCGTACTATGTGGGATTTTTTACAGCGTAAAAACGAACAAGGTATTACTATTATTCTTACCACGCATTATTTAGAAGAAGCAGAAATGTTGTGCCGGAATATAGGTATCATTGATAAAGGTTTGCTGATTGAGAATACCTCAATGAAAGCCCTGTTATCGCAATTAAATAGTGAATCCTATTTACTTGATATAAAGAGTCGACTTGATATCAACAGCCAGTTAATCAACCCTGAATTAGATGGTTACAGCTGTCGATTATTGGATGATCATACCTTAGAAGTGGATGTGGCTAAGCATCGCGGGTTAAATGCGTTATTCGCGCAATTGGCGACAATGAACATTCAAGTTCAGGGGATTCGTAATAAAGAAAACCGTCTCGAAGCGTTATTCATGGATATAGTCGAGCAAGGGCGTAACAAAGATTTAAGTGGGTTAGCAAAATGAATAAAAATTATTTAATCGCGTTTAACAGTATTCTAAATAAAGAGATAACCCGCTTTATGCGTATTTGGGTACAAACGTTAGTACCGCCAGCAATCACCATGTCGTTGTACTTTGTCATCTTCGGTAACCTAATTGGTTCTCGTGTCGGCCAGATGGAAGGATTTAGCTACATGGCATTTATTGTACCTGGTTTGATCATGATGTCGGTGATCACCAATTCTTACTCTAATGTCGCGTCGTCGTTTTACAGCGCTAAATTTCAGGGGAATATTGAAGAATTATTAGTATCTCCAGTACCCACTTATATTATTATCGCTGGTTATGTCGGTGGTGGTGTCACACGTGGTTTACTCGTTGGCTTTATTGTGACTGGTGTGTCGCTGTTCTTTGTACCATTACAAATACACAGCATATTGGTGATCGTTACCACATTATTATTTACCTCTATCTTATTTTCGTTAGCAGGTTTGTTAAATGCTATCTTTGCCAAAAGCTTTGATGATGTTTCGATTATCCCTACGTTTGTATTAACGCCATTGACCTATTTAGGTGGTGTATTTTATTCAACGTCACTGTTACCACCAGTATGGGAAACTATTTCCCACGCCAATCCCATCATTTATATGGTTAGTGCATTCCGTAATGGTTTCTTAGGTATCGAAAACATCCCTTTATTCTACTCATTTACTGTCATTATCGGTTTTATTGCCGTGCTATACAGTTTGGTTTATCGCCTGATCAGTAAAGGTGTGGGTTTAAGAAGTTAATAAAGCAGACTTGTTCTTAGTTTTTCCCCCTGCTTTTATTAATAGATAAGAAGGGAGGAATTATCACTAATATTAAAAATTGGTAAAATAAATGAATACTCAGCAGCAAACAACACAAGACGATTCGATGGGTAACTCTCGAGAGATTACAACTAACCAAACGGGCTTAAACGAGCACCTAGATGAAGTTGTATTAAAACATCTTAAGCACAAATTCCGTAAGCCATACCGCCAACATACAGTTGAAGCGTTTGAACAGATGCAAGCGATTGTAGCCGCAGACCCTCGTCCGATTATTTTTGATTCTTGCTGTGGCGTTGGTGAAAGCACCGCTAAGATCGCACAGTTGCACCCTGACTGTTTGGTGTTTGGTATGGATAAATCAGCCGACCGTCTAGACCGTAATGAACAGCACCGCCATGCTCATCAAATCGATGGACAGGTATATCACTTATTTCAGGTTGATTTAAACGATCTGTGGCGTTTAGCCGTGGATGCAGGTTGGCAGTTACATAAACATTATATTTTGTATCCAAACCCATGGCCAAAAGCTAAACATTTACAACGACGCTGGCATGGTGCTGCGGTATTCCCGTCAATCTTAGCGTTAGGTGGCGAATTAGAACTGCGCAGTAACTGGCAATTATATTTACAAGAATTTCAGCATGCTTTATTACTGGCGAATGTAAAAAGTGACTTACAGACGTACAAAGCATTAGAAGCAACCACACCATTTGAGCGTAAGTATTGGGCGAGTGGCCAAACGTCTTGGCAGTTAATCGCAAAACTGTAACGTTTGGATTAACTCTTAATCAGTAAAAATAAAAAGCCTAATGTCTCCATTAGGCTTTTTTGATCTCAAATGTATAACAGGAAGGAATTAAGCTTCTTTAGGTTTATTATGATTGCGAACTGCACTCATAACTAATACATATGCAACACCAAGCATTAAACCAAGTAACGTCCCTAATACTAGAATAAGCGCACGTTTTGGCTTATCACGTGTTTTTGGTAATTTAGGTTCATCTGTAAAGCGATAAAAGTTAAAATCATCGAGTTGCATCGTTTTATCGTAATTACGCCATTTGTTTATTAATAAGGCGTTGCTATTTGTCACTGTATTGTTTTCATAACTAGCCAGTTGTTGATTTAATACAAATTTCTCTGCTGATAATATTTCGTAACCTTTGGCATATTCAGGTACTGATTCGAGCGAAATATTTTGAGTCACAAAGTTTTTAATATTTGCTCTTTTTGCGATTTGAATATTAATCGCAATGTCGTTTATTTTTTGTTCGAGTATGATTTTTTTGGTACTGGTTGTGTTTTCGTTATAGCTAACGAGCTGTTGCAGGGCTAGAGATAATTCTGAGGATATGAGATTACGAAGACGTGTCATTATTATCTCATTAATAAAGTTGAGATAAGCCTGATTAAGCGCTAATGCATTTGCGGGTTTGATCGCACTGATACTCATACTAGTACCAATCTTGTTATTAAAATTGACTTTTTTAAGATTCTCCGCAGTAAAGATATATTATTCTCTACCCATTCATACGCATAGTTGTTTTGTGCGATTAGATCAAGCTGTTCTTCTTCCACTATGGCTTTAAATAATGACTGACTTTTAAAAAACTTAACTTGGTTAGTAGTCATCCGCGCTTCACTAACAAATAACTCATGTAATTCTTTAATATTGGGTAGCTCGTTGCTGTCGTTGTCGTTGTTGTTGTTGTTGTTGTTGTTGTTGTTGTTGTTGTTGTTGGTAATATTAATCACTTGTTCAGTACTGTTGTTTAATCCTGCATTATTTTTTAATGTCTTAATACCTTCGTTAATCAGTACCCGATTGAGATTATATTGCTTTATTTGTTGTGAAGTAGGGGTATCAATTGTGGCGCTTACTGACCAAGTCTCAGTGGCATTTAAAGCATAAACAAGAGCGACTGTCATAAATACGAGTGTTACTGAGATTATCTTTAGCTTTTCTTGCCATAGAGTGGAAAATAGCTCAAAAAGGTCTACTTCATCGCTATTATCATGACTGCTATGTTGTTGAGGTTGGTTGATCATTTAGCTCTCGAGGTAACGTTAAATGAGTTATCATCACTTAAATGGCAAGATAACGCGTTCATCTGATAAATTTAGCGGATATTTTACTGTAATTAAGAAGTGAATGAAAGAGTCCTTTAAAAGGATAGAAGGCCTAAAACCGCTTGTAACGTAACACTTTGTAACTTTTTGCGTGTTAAATCGATCAATGGTAAAACAATTAATGTATAATAAAGCGCTTACATCTAATTACATCACGATTGTTTTTCATTTGATATAGTATGCGGAGCCTTTCACTTTAGTAGTTGGTTTCAATTGTAAGTATATATGGCAGAGGAATGGTTTTAAATTTAATACTTAGTCATTATTATCAGCTCAATACAGCCATGTTAGTCACGTTTTAGCTATCAATACCAAATGATTTTTATTATATTTAATAGCATGGTTAATGACATATCTAATGATATTTAGTTATCTATTAGGGAGTGATTTATTGCTTGCTCAAAGTAAGGGAATATGCGAGTATTGCGCTCCTTTTTGAAGGGGGACAGAGTAATAAAAAAATGAATCACTGTTTTATTACTTCGTACCAATATTTTAAAAATTATAATTTAGTTAATTATCGGTCTTGGGGTACTGCAACCCTAGGGCGGTAGCGTGCCTTTCTCTCTCCCATCATAGCGGTATAGTCCCGCTTTATTTAAAAATAAAAATTGGATCATATGAAGCATTATAAAAAATTACTGCTAGCTGTTGCTTTACCTGTAATTTTAGCTGGTTGCACAGTACCTGGTTCTTACCTAAATGTAGCAAATAAACAGGTATCTGCAAGTACCAATGATGAGAGCTCAGAAACAAAGGATATTTTAGAACGTGTTAATCTTTATCCATTAACAGCTGACAAAATGGCAGCTTATAAAGCACCTCGTTTGAGTGCGAAGGTTAATCCTGAACTCGATATGAAGTTAGCCGTCTATGAATACCGTGTAGGAGCGGGTGATATTCTAAATGTAACGATTTGGGACCATCCTGAATTAACTATTCCAGCAGGCTCTTACCGCAGTTCAAGTGAATCGGGTAACTGGGTACATGCCGATGGCACTATTTTTTATCCTTATATAGGCTTTGTTCCCGTAGCTGGTAAAACTGTGACAGAGATCCGCGCTATGATGACGGAAAAATTAGCCACATTTATTGAGAGCCCACAGGTCGATGTTAATGTTGCGGCATTTCGATCTAAAAAAACCTATATTACGGGTGAAGTGAATAAGCCAGGTCAACAATTTATTAGTAATGTACCGTTAACCTTATTAGACGCTGTCAATCGCGCTGGAGGCTTAGCCGTTGATGCTGATTGGCGTAATGTCACGTTAACGCGTCAAGGTGTTGAGCAAACATTGTCTTTACATGCCTTAATGCAACGCGGTGATTTAACCCAAAACCGTTTATTACTTGCTGGCGATATTGTGCATGTACCACGAAATGATGGTCAAAAAGTGTTTGTCATGGGTGAAGTTAACGAACCTAAACTATTAAAAATTGACCGTGCAGGCATGAGTTTGACTGAAGCATTAAGTAATGTTGGTGGTATTAATCAATTGGCTGCAGATGCTACCGGTATCTTTGTGGTTCGCGCTAATCGTACTGTTGAATTAGGCACTAAGACTGATACTGAAAGCAATATCATTGCAGATATTTATCAATTAGATATTACGAATGCAGCTGCGCTAGTGATTGGTACAGAGTTTGAATTAAAACCTTATGATATAGTCTATGTTACCGCGGCACCTATTACCCGTTGGAATCGAGTTATTGGCCAGATATTACCAACAATATCAGGCTTTAATAACCTGACTGAAGGAATTAACCGTGTTCGTGCTTGGTAATTTATGAATCCTGAATTGAAGAATTAATCGAAAGGTTGTTGTTATGTTTAATAATATTTTAGTTGTGTGCGTGGGTAATATTTGCCGCTCACCATCAGGTGAATATTTACTTAAGTCGTTATTGCCGAATAAAAATATCGCATCGGCAGGCGTTGGTGCGCTTGTCGGTAAGCCGGCCGATAAACTAGCTTGCCAAGTTGCAGAAGAGCACGGTATTACCTTAGCGGGTCATCAAGGTCGTCAACTTACATCGGCATTGTGTCATGAATTTGATTTGATCTTAGTGATGGAGCAAGGCCATATCAATGCTGTAACTAACATTGCACCAGAAGCGCGGGGTAAAACCATGTTGTTTAGTCACTGGTTGAAAAAGCAAGATATTCCTGATCCATACCGTCAGAGTAAAGAAGCGTTTGATCATGCTTATAAATTGATCGAAGCATCGGCAAATGCTTGGGCTAAAAAAATAGGTTAATAGCCGTTAAGTAGTCATTCATGTCGCACTGTCGATGACTATTAAGCGACTTATTAGGCAAGATATTTAGCGCTTAAATTTAAAAGTTGGAATTTAATTACTATTATGAGCAGTATTACACTCAATCAAGCAGATAAAACGCAGCAATCATCACAAACCTCAAATAGTAGTGATGCGGATTTAGGTAAGTTATTCGGCATATTACTTGATGCGCGTTGGAGCATTATCGCGGTTACGTTTATTTTTTCTGTACTTGGTGTCTGTTACGCGTTATTAACGACGCCCGTTTATAAAGCCGATGCATTAATCCAAGTTGAACAAAAAAGCGGTAGTATGTCAGCCCTTGTTGGTGACATGGGGGATATGTTTTCGAGTGAGTCATCTGCGACCACCGAAGTTGAAATTATTAAATCAAGAATGGTTTTAAGCCAAACTGTTGAAAAATTCAATTTAACCACGCTTGCTGCGCCTAAATACCTGCCTGTTATTGGTAAAGGCTTAGCACGCATGAGCGGTCAACAGAATGACATAACGATTAGTCGTTTTGAAATTCCAAGCTATGCTTCACCAGCATTTAGCCTGATTATTGATGCTTCCAGCAAAGGCGCATATACATTGTATGACGGTGATGAGCGTAAGGTGTTATCTGGTGTGGTTGGTGAATTAGCTCAGAACAATGATTATCGTTTGTTTGTGCAAGCCTTAGTTGGTAAAAACACGGATGAATTTTCAATCGCTAAACAATCTAAACTTGATGCAATTCAATGGTTACAGCAGAATTTATTGGTAAGCGAACGTGGTAAACAGACCGGTATTTTACAGTTAACATTCAGTGGAGAAGATAAAGTCCTAATCGAAGATATCCTGAATGATGTAAGTCAAAATTATTTCTTACAAAATGTACAACGTAATTCTGCAGAAGCTGAAAAAATCTTGGCGTTTTTACAAGGTCATTTACCCAACATTAAAACAGAGTTAACTGCGGCTGAAGATACCCTAAACCGTTTTCGACAAAACAATGAATCCATCGATTTAGGCTTAGAAGCTGCTTCTACGTTAAAAGTAATGGTGGCGTTAGAATCGCAGTTAAATGAACTAACCTTTAAAGAAAGTGAAATTAGCCAACGTTTCACCAAAGATCACCCGGCTTATAAATCGCTTTTAGATAAACGCGAAGTATTGTTAGCTAAACAACATAAGTTGAATGCACAAGTTCAAAAATTACCAAAAACCCAGCGTGACGTATTACGCATGAAGCGTGATGTTGAAGTTAACCAGCAGATTTATATCCAGTTGTTAAACAAGGTGCAAGAGCTGAGTATTTTGAAAGCCGGTACGGTCGGTAATGTACGTATTCTTGATACTGCTCAGGCGTATAGTAAAGCTGTGAAACCAAAAAAGTCACTGATTGTGGTATTGGTTACCTTATTAGGTGGCATGTTAGCGGTGGCTGTAGTGCTTGTTCGTGCCGCGCTGCATAAAGGCATTGAAAACCCTGATGAAGTTGAAGCGCTAGGGTTACCTGTTTATGCCAGTATCCCAATGTCAGATTGGCAGGCGGAAATGGACGTTAAGTTTAAACATAATAAACGTAAGAAGAATTTTGCATTACATGAAACTTTGTTAGCTGAATCGAACCCTGCGGATTTATCTATTGAAGCATTACGTGGTCTGCGTACCAGCATGCATTTTGCGATGATGGAAGCTAAGAATAACGTTGTGATGATCTCAGGCCCTGCACCTGGTATTGGTAAGTCGTTTGTATCTGTGAACTTTGCGGCCGTGATAGCCAAAACTGGCCAAAAGGTATTGTTAGTTGATGGCGACATGCGTAAAGGTTATTTACAACGTCACTTCAATTTAGAATGGGATCACGGTTTATCAGAAATGCTGTCGGGTAAATTAGACACTAAAGACGTAATCAAAACATCGGGTATTGAAAACCTCGATATTATTACTCGTGGTCAAATCCCACCAAACCCGTCTGAATTATTAATGCACCCACGCTTTGCCGACTTTATCACATGGGCTTCAAGTGAATATGATCTAGTGCTGATTGATACGCCACCGGTACTGGCTGTCACAGACCCAAGCATTGTAGGCGCGTTAGCGGGCACAACCTTAATGGTAGGTCGTTTTGGTCAAAATACCGTGAAAGAAATTGAAGTTGCACGCCACCGCTTTGAAATGGCGGGCATTGAAGTGAAAGGCTTTATTCTTAATGCGGTTGAGAAGAAAGCAAGTGCGTCTTATGGGGATGGTTATTATAACTATAGTTATGAGAGTGATAAATTTTAGTTTATGAAAGACAAGGCCTATTGGGGCCTGTTGAGTAAAATATAACAAATCAATAAGTTACAGGTAGTTAATCATAACTATCTGTCTCATTATAGATAAAATATGGCTCAGTGAAAGTTTATAACTGTGATTATAAATTGAATCATTTCAATTAATAAGTTAGGTAAAGAATGAAAATAGCTTTAATTACCGCAAGAGGTGGCTCTAAAGGACTACCTAGAAAAAATATTTTACCAGTTGGTGATATCCCATTAATTGGTTGGTCTATTCAAGCTGCGCTAGATAGTAATTTAATTGATAGTGTTTTTGTTTCTACAGAAGACCAAGAAATTGCTGATGTTAGTTTAAAGCTAGGCGCTAAAATTATACCTAGGCCTAACACATTAGCACTGGATACTTCAGGTAGTGAAGAAGTTATAGAACATGCGATAAAATATTTAGAAGCAAGTAATCTAAATTTTGATACGTTAGTATTACTTCAACCAACATCTCCATTAAGAACAAGTTTACATATTAATGAAGCTATCGAGTTATATGAAGGAAAAAATGCAAGTTGTGTGATTAGTGTTTTTGAGCCAATACACACGCCTATTAAAGCATATGTAGAAAAAGATGATGGCTCTATGTCTGGTTTATATAGTAAAAGTGCACCTTACTCTAGACGTCAAGACCTACCTAGGGCTTTTCAGCCTAATGGTGCTATTTATGCTTTTTCGGTAGAAAAATTTAAAGAATATAATCAAATCCCAAGAGAAAACGTGTATCCATATGTTATGTCTGAATATAATTCAGCTGACATTGATACTTTAGATGATCTACTTAACGTTGAATTAATTTTAAAGAGTAAACAAAATGACTAATCCGGTATTTGAAATCTCAGGCCGTAAAGTAGGCTTAGACTATGCCCCTCTTGTTATTGCTGAAATTGGTATTAACCATGAAGGATCTTTAAAAACAGCATTTGAAATGGTTGATGCTGCAATTGAAGGTGGTGCAGAGATAATTAAACATCAAACTCATGTTATTGAAGATGAGATGAGTAGTGAAGCTAAAAAAGTTATCCCAGGTAATGCAGATGTATCAATTTATGAAATCATGGATCGTTGTTCTTTAAATGAAGAAGATGAAATAAAATTAAAGAAATATATCGAATCTAAAGGTGCTATTTTTATTAGTACGCCATTTTCAAGAGCCGCTGCTTTACGTTTAGAAAGAATGGGTGTATCAGCTTATAAAATTGGTTCAGGTGAATGTAATAACTATCCGTTATTAGATCTAATTGCGAGTTACGGTAAACCTGTAATTTTAAGCACTGGTATGAATGATATCCCTTCTATCAGAAAATCAGTTGAAATATTCAGAAAGTATAAGACACCTCTTTGTTTATTACATACGACAAATTTGTACCCAACACCAGACCATTTAATTCGCATTGGTGCTATGGAAGAAATGCAACGTGAATTTTCAGATGTAGTTGTTGGTTTATCAGATCATAGTATTGATAATTTAGCCTGTCTAGGTGCTGTAGCAGCTGGTGCGTCAGTGTTAGAACGTCATTTTACAGATAATAAAGCTCGCTCTGGTCCTGATATTTGTTGTTCAATGGATGGTGCTGAATGTGCTGAGTTAATCTCACAATCAAAACGCATGGCACAAATGCGTGGTGGTTCAAAGGGAGCTGTTAAAGAAGAGCAAGTTACAATTGATTTCGCTTATGCAAGCGTTGTGACAATTAAAGAAATCAAAGCCGGTGAGGCATTTACGAAAGATAACCTTTGGGTAAAACGTCCCGGTACGGGTGACTTTTTAGCGGATGATTATGAAATGCTATTAGGTAAAAAAGCGAGTCAAAATATCGACTTTGATGTGCAGCTTAAAAAAGAGTTTATAAAATAATATGACAAAAAAAATATTATTCTTAACCGGCACTCGTGCTGACTTTGGTAAGCTAAAAAGTTTGATTCATAAAGTTGAAGGTGCAGAGCAATTTGATGCACATATATTTGTGACAGGTATGCATATGATTGCAACATATGGAATGACGGCAAGAGAGGTTGAAAAATCAGGTTTTCAATCTATCTACAAGTATATTAACCAAAATAAACATGACTCTATGGATGTTATTTTAGCAAAGACAATTCAAGGACTATCTGATTATGTAAAAGAATTACAACCTGATATGATCGTTGTTCATGGAGACCGTGTTGAAGCGATGGCTGGTGCGATAGTCGGTTCATTGAATAATATTTTAGTATCACATATTGAAGGTGGAGAGGTGTCAGGAACGATTGATGAACTTATTCGTCACTCAGTGTCAAAGATGTCTCACCTTCATTTTGTGTCAAATGAAAAAGCAAAACAACGCTTATTACAGTTGGGTGAGTGTGAACAAAGCATCTACGTAATTGGTTCTCCTGATTTAGATATAATGACATCATCCGATCTACCTAAATTGCAGGATGTTAAAAAACGATATGAAATAGATTTTGAGAGATATGCAGTCTTTATGTATCACCCTGTCACAACTGACGTTGATAGCTTACCTAAGAATATTAGAGAAACGATCGATGCGTTAATTGAAAGTAAGCAAAATTATGTAGTTATATATCCAAATAACGACCATGGTTCAGAGATCATTATTAATGAATTGTCTCGTTTAAAAGATAATTCTAACTTTAAAGTATTTCCTAGTTTACGTTTTGAATGTTTTTTAACGTTGCTTAAAAAT
The DNA here is from genome assembly GCF_900120065.1 of Moritella viscosa. Lineage (NCBI taxonomy): Bacteria > Pseudomonadati > Pseudomonadota > Gammaproteobacteria > Alteromonadales > Moritellaceae > Moritella > Moritella viscosa. Next base: position 3,599 of record NZ_FPLG01000079.1, on the reverse strand, counting down.
GCACAGTTTATGGTGGGGAATTCCAGCGCCGGAATCCGTGAAATGCCATTTTATGGTTTACCATCAATAAACTTGGGAAGCAGACAAGATAATCGCTCTAACGCTATATCAATACTCAATTGTGATGAGGATAGTCATGTGATTTTGGAGTTAATTGATAAGTCGTTGATAAGTCGTTTTGCTCCCGAACAAGAATTTGGAACTGGCGAAAGTAACAAATTGTTTTTTAAGGCTATTAATAATGAAAATTTATGGTATACATCAAGCCAAAAAGTTTTTTTAGATATAAAAATAAAACATGAAATTTAAAAAAAGAATATTTAACTTCAACTATTCAGATGCTAATTTTGCATGGTCTAGTTCAGAACTTAATCGAGTTGGTAATTTTGAATTGTTTTTATCTAGAAAAAAAATAGGGTTATTTAAAAGGCTTTTATTATTTTTTTATAAATTATGTAGAGCATTTGAATTGAATTTTTCGGATAAAGATGAAAAATTGAAAGATAAAAAAATGGTATATTATGGCTCCGTAAATCAAAAGAAAGCATTGGAACATCTACTGTGGAGAGATGATTGCGTAAGCTGTTCAGAACAATTAAATAGTGATATTAAAGTATCACTATTCTCTGCTTATATCTTTTCTTTTGTTTTGTCACCGTTTTTTATACTATATTGCTTTAAAAGAAATGATAGATATTTATTAGATTCTTTGAAATATAATCTTGATGGTTATTTGCTATCGATAGGTATTTATATCAGCTGGTATATAAGACTGAAAAAAAATAAACCAACATTAGTTGTAATGTCAAATGATCATAACCCAATAAATAGAACATTGATGTATGCTTGTAATGATTTATCAATAAAAACATTATATGTACAACATGCTCCGGCAGTTAAGGGGTTTCCTCAACTTGATTTTTCTTATGCGTTTCTTGAAGGTCAACATGCATATCAAACATATCGAATATTTGAACGATGTAAGGTCACACTTGTCGGTTCGAATATAAACGATTTGATAAAATCTAATAAAATAGGCTGCCTCATAGGTATATCTACTGGGTTAATTAGTCAAGTGGACGAAATAAATGATTTGGTCCTAGAGTTAAAAAGGAAATATAAAATAATATTGAGACCACATCCAGCAGATCATAGAATGAGTGAATGGAAAAATTTAGCTTTAAAAAATAAAATTGAATATAGTAATCCGTGTGCTCAAAAACCAATAGAATACTTAAACAATATTTCAATATTAGTTGGTCCGATGTCTGGACTCCTTCTGGAAGCTGCTATTAAGAAAGTCCCTTCTTTTTGCTTTAATGGTTCATCAAGTGTACCTGATTGGTACTCTTTATTAGATAATAATGTGTGTATTAAAATAAAAAATGCTGCTGAATTATTTGAAATATTAGCTGAACACCCTTTAAAATCTTTGGAAGACAATGCATATGAAGCCGCTAAATTTTATTATGAAATAACGCCAAATAAAAGTTATATGGAAGTTGTTAACGAAAAGATAAATGAAATATTTTAAATTAGTGATAATCGTTTAACTTACAAATTTAGATAAAATAAAAATCAGGATGAATAATTAGCGCTTATGGCCAATCTTATAGACTCAAGGGGCTTCGTATGATTAAATTATTGCAAGATCGGACCTCCAATAAATTAAAATATAGGACGTATATAATATGATTGAAACTTGTTCATTTTTTTAATAAGGTTAATGTAATGAGTCCAGTTTTTAAAAATATTTTTTCATATTTATTTTCGTCAGTCTTTAGTGCTGCAATTCCATTTGCTTTATTACCCATCTTAACTCGTTACTTAACACCTGGTGAGTATGGGCAAATTGCTATGTTTAGTCTATTAATTTCAGCCTTAAGCGCTCTTATTGGACTAAGCGTGCATGGAGCAAGTAGCCGACGTTTTTTTGAACTGAATGTGTCAGAAAATGAATTGGCGAGGTTTAATGGCAATTGTGTTTTTATATTATTAGTCAGTACAATAGCCACGTCTATTACTTTATATTTTTCAAATGATTATTTGGCTAGATATTTATCTATTCCTAATTACTGGGTTTATTTCGGTGTGTTAACTGCTTTTAGTAGTTTTTTATTAAACATTAGATTTGTTCAATGGCAAATAAGAGGGAAAACAAAAGCATATGGTGCTCTTCAAATAAGCAACTCAATTTTAAATGTTTTCCTTAGTTTAGTATTTATTATTTTATTTAACTTAGGCCCTGAAGGGCGTATTTATGGGATTTCAATAACAAGTTTATTAGTGCTTTTGGTATCATTTTTTTTGTTGAGAATAGATAATCTACTTATATTCGAATATAATAAAAAAGATGTGAAGTACGCCTTAGAATTTGGTATACCTTTGGTCCCTCACCTATTAGGTGGTTTTTTGTTGTTATCTATTGATAGATTAGTTATAAATAAAGAACTTGGAGTAGAGGCAACTGGTATTTATATGGTTGCAGTGAATTTAGGCTTGGTAGTTAATGTAATCTTAAGCAGTGTTAATAAAGCGTACTCACCTTGGCTGTTTTCTGAATTAAATAAAAATGAATTATCACAAAAGAAGAAAGTTGTAAAAATATCTTATTTGTATTTTGTGTTTTTACTCTTTTTTTCTGCATTATCTTTTATTATAGGACCTACGATTCTAAAATTTATTGTTGGTGAAAAGTTCCATTCAGTAGCTGATATCGTGCCAATTATTATATTAGGTCAAGTATTTTTAGGTATGTACTTTATTGTTACAAATTATATTTTTTATGCTAAAAAAAATAAATATTTATCGATGATTACAATATCATCAGGTGTTCTAAATATAGTTTTACTTGTATGGCTAATTCCTTATTTAGGAATAAAAGGGGCTGCTATTTCGTTTATGATAGCTAATTTATTTCAATTTGTTGGGACGTGGATTGTAAGTGCAAAGGTATTTAGTATGCCTTGGGCTGTGTGGAAAATGTAGGTTCCATGATTGTTCTTCGACTACTAGTTAATAATCGAATATAAATTATTTTTGTAATGTGAACGCTTTCTAAGAGGTAAATACAGGGATGGAAAAATTAAAGTATATAATTAAGAATATTAGACGGAGGCTAAATATAAATATAAACTTTCTTTTTGCTAAAAGAAATATTGCTTCTTTTAAAGGAAAGCCAATAATCAATGTAAGATCAGAATTTAATGGTAGAACTCATTTAGGTTTTAATACTCATTTTAATGGACTTTCTATCACTGGGAAGGGGAGAGTATTTATAGGTGATAACTTTCATAGCGGACGGGATTGTCTTATTATCTCTGATGCGCATGATTATAAAATTGCGGGAAAATTACCCTATGATGAGAAACTGATAACCCCGGATACTATTATAGAAAAAAATGTATGGCTAGGATCTCGTGTAATAATTCTGGCCGGTATTACGATTGGTTATGGTTCAATTATTCAAGCTGGTAGTGTTGTTGTTAAAAATGTACCGCCATTAGCAATCATGGGGGGGCATCCTGCGAAACAATTTTCTGAAAGAAGTGTTTCTCATTACGAAAATTTAGACTCATCACATAATACATAATACATAA